>JACQEA010000486.1 GCA_016200825.1 Chloroflexota bacterium
CCCAGAATCGGCACCGATTTTTTCCCGCGCAAAATTCCAAACGCGAGCGGCTTGCCCGGTTTCATTTTCACTTGCCAAAAATGCATCTCGCCTTCTGCGCCCAAGACATCTTTGACGATATCGTAATCGCCAACCGACACGCCCGCGCTCGTGATAAATAAATCTACATCCGCATCCAGCCCCGCGCGAATTTTCGCGGTGAGATCCGCGATGTTATCGCGCGCGATGCCAAGCGGAATCGGAATGCCGCCGGCTTTCAACACCGCCGCGGCGTTCGAGTATTCGTTCGAGTTGCGAATTTTTCCCGGCGCAATCGGTTCATCAATCGAAACTAATTCATCGCCCGTCGCGAGAATTGCGACGCGCGGGCGGCGATGCGTACGGATTTCTTTTTTCCCAACCGTCGCCAGCACGCCGATTTCAGGCGCGCGCACGATCGTTCCTTTCCGCAAAACCATTTCGCCCGCGCGAATATCTTCGCCCGCGTTACGCACATTGTCGCCGCGATTCATCGCGCGCAAAATTTCAACCGCCGCGCGATTTTTTCCCGCGCCGCGCGTCTCAACGCCTTCCGACGTTTCTTCAAAACGCACAACCGTATCCGCGCCCTCTGGAACCGGCGCGCCGGTCATGATGCGCATCGCTTGTCCGCGCTCGACGCGTTTTTGCGCGACATATCCCGCCGCGACATCGCCAATGACGCGCAACGTAATCGGATTTTCGCGCGCCGCGCGCGCGATATCTTCCGCGCGCACCGCGTAACCATCCATCGCGGAATTGTTGAACGGCGGCACGTTGATTTCGGAAACCACATCTTCCGCCAGCACGCGATCCAACGCGTCGAGCAAATTGACGCGCTCGGGTTCGAGCGGAGAAAAATGTTTGAGAATATAATCGCGCGCTTCTTCAACCGAAATCATCGTCCCCCCATTCAAACTGCCGAACTTTATTTCATATCGGCGCAATGAGTGAATACTCGAATTGACCTGAGTGAAATGTCAGCCGGCACATCAACTGGATCGAGGCGCAATTGAGTGATTCGATCTTGGATTAACAATTTTCCGTTCTTGGCAAGATCGAGGCGCAAGGTGTGAAAATTTCCATCTGCCGGTACAGAGAATGTTTCTTTCAAGTCCGGCGAGAAATCTTGTTGCAGCGCGCCCAGCCAATAAAGTTTACCGTGTACGTCCGGTTGATCCGCGCGAATCGCGAGCGTGATTTCGACATCGCCGATGACGAGCGATGGAATATTCATCGGCGGGCTGCCCATCGAAGAATCATTGGCAAGCGCATGCGTTGCCAGCGAACCATCGCGAAATTGAAATTCCGAAAGCGCATTCCACGCTTCCCATCCTTGCGCATCGGTAGAAAAATCCCAACTCAGCGCGAGGTTTTCAGATGCTTCACATTGCTTTCGTTTTCTCAAAAGCAACATCAAATCTTGCCGCTCGGTTACCTTGCGATGATCAATCGTGAAAAGTAATGTTCGATCCGGATCATCAAGCCACAATGGAAATTCAGAGAAATTGAACGCTTCGATCGTTGGATTATTATAGACTAGTTGAATTGCCGAGTTAAACCCAACTAGAAAAACTAGCGTTCCATCTGGCAAGCGATCGGGGACGCCGACAAAAATCATTCGCGTTTCGGGCCGAACAATCGGAGCAATAGACTTGACTTGTTGAACGATCGCTTGGGTTATTTCTCCGGCGCGATGAAACGATTGATTACGCGTACTAGTTGCCAGACTATAACTTATGCTTAAGATAATTAGCAAGAGAGCGCCGGAGATCGCAATCAATTTGTTCGAGTGGCTTTGAATTTGAAACAAAACAAACGTGAGAACAAGTGCAATCCCAAATGCAGGCGAATAGAATGAACGCTGGGTCGGTCCGGCGATTGATGAAATGGTCGGAATAAAAGTAATCGGAATCCACGTTAGCCCAAATATCAGAATCCGTTGGCCGCGCAGCATCGCGACAGAAAAAATCACCACTCCCGCTAAAAGGGCGATCACGCGCGATGATAATCCTAAATTCATCGGCTCGATAGCATTATCCAACGCGCCGACTCCCCAGTTGAACACGTCGGAACTGCTAGCTTGAGCGCCGTGAAAACCAAATGTACCAAGTACAAAAATGCGAAACAAGAGATAAATAACAGTTACCAAAATAAAAGGCGCGAAGCGTTTCGCGAGTTGCCCAAAATTGAACGAGGCACGATAACTCCAGACAATATCATAAACCAAAATCGCGAGCGGGATCATTAACGCAGATTCTTTTGCTAACAGCGCCAAGCAGTACATCAGAACCGCAAGTGAAAGAAGATAATTCGATTTTCTTTCCCGGGAGAGAATAAAAAAAATCAAGCTAGTGAAACAGAAAATTCCAACTAACATATCTCCGCGCGCGGTCATCCATGCAACCGCGCTGACGTTCACGGGCATGATCGCAAAAAGCGCGCTGACAACCAATGCCACTAAGCGTCGGCGGGTCACGAGCGCGCTCAACACGAATACTTGGAACGATGCCAGTAAATGCAAAAGAATTTTGCTCAAGTGGAAACCGACTGGCGACAGATTCCACATTAGATAATCTACAAACACGGAGAGATAAACCAGAGGCCGGAAATAATGATAAATGTTGAAAATTCCCAGAAACCATTCCTTCCACAACTCTCCCTGCAATAACATAGAGTGATTGAAATTCAGGAAAGCGATTAAATCAAAATCATCGCTAGAAAAATACGCGTCTATGGAAGGAGCATACACTGCAAAAATGACGACGACTAACAATAAAAGCACAATCCGATAGAAATGCTTGCGCGGAATCTGAAACGAATTCCATTTTGGTTTACTTATCACCGCACTCGCCCCTGAAAATTTGGAAAGGCAAGCCGGCGCGCCAAATGGGCACGCGCTCGAGTAATCTTTCAAGCCGCGCGCCTATCCTGAAGTTCGCGATGAAAGGCGGAAAGAATCCAAAGCGGACGAAACTTGAGTGAGCAAAATTCGCGCGGTTCAGCGCATCGAAAATGTAGCGGGGACTCATCAAGCGAATTCCTTTTTCGCCTTGCCAAGTCATTCCCGGAATAAATAAAATTTGCAGATAGTACAATGGGTTTAACGGATTGGGTTCCAAAAAAACAAGCCGTCCATTGTTTTTTAGCAATCGCCGCATTCCTTGCAAACAACCGGCTACATCATGCAAATGATGGAGCGTGAAAAATCCCACTACGGCATCAAACTGCCCAAGCAATTCAGGCGGCGGATTCAAAATATCGCCGCAGTGTAATGGAATGTTGAATCGCCCATTGTTGAATTGAACCAATCTATCCAAGAGGACTTGGGAAAGATCCAAACCTTCCACGCGAATGCCGCGCTCGGCAAGGATTAAAGTGTAGCGACCCATTCCACAGCCAACATCCAGTACGCGCTCACCCGCGCGAATACCGCCATAGGTTACGAGTTGATCCACTTGGCGCCGAAGATAAGGCGTGCCAACCGGAATCATTGTGCGTTTATTGGTTTCTTCGAAATAACGGAGTTGATAAGAATTGTGTCTAGCGCGTTCCATTGAACGGTTCATTCAGCTCACCTGGGTGTTGTTGAAAAATATTACCGATTCGTTTGTATTCAACAGTCTCATGAAAAATTTTTACCGGACGCGCCAGTTTCAATTGAACTCTCAGAGATAAAAGCGATACGAATGATACCAGCCCGCTCTTGAAACGAGAGAAAAAAGTGTAAGCCGAAGTTCCGTGCACGCGGCGCGACCGCTCCACCGGGATTGAAACAAGCGGCAAACCGGCGCTCGCGAGCATTGCGATTATTGACGGACGATTAACTCGCATCTGCAATAGCCGATTGCACATTCGGCGATCAATCGCGAAATAAAGTCCTGCGTCAATCGGCGCGCCACTTAGTAGATGAAAGATTACTTTATAAATACGCGAGGTGATGAGTCTAGATACAGATTCATAATGACCGCGCTTGCCTGCAAAAACCGCAGAAAAATTTTCGCTTAACTTGGAGAGCAGAAGCGGAATTGCTTCCGGTGGATCTTGCAAATCGGCGTCCATAACAACGATGATATCTGCATGGGCATGCGCCAAACCTAACAAAATCGCGCGATGTTGTCCCACATTTTTTGTTAGCGCGAGAACCCCAACCGTTGCGTCTTTCCGCGCGAGATTTTCCAAGATTTGGAGTGATTCGTCCGAACTGGCATCATCAACGAAAATTATTTCGCGATCAATCTGGTGGGATTGCAAGACGGTGATTAGCCGCGTGTACAGTTCTAAAAGTGTTTCCGCATTTCGATAAACAGGTAAAACGATGCTCACCCTGACCAAAGAATCATTCTCAACATCACCTTGGGCTTGCGTCGTTAATCGCATCTTGATACTCGTGTTGATGAAGCCGAATCCATGCGACCGTCTTTTCTAAACCGGCACGCAATGAATAACGCGGTCGCCATTCAAGTAATTTTTTTGCCTTGAGAATATTTGCGCGCCAATAATGGTTATCGTACTCGCGCGCTGTAAATTCGCCAATTCTGATTGTCAACTTTTTTCCTAAAATCCTCTCTATCGTCGCAACCACTTGCTCGTTGCTTGCCTGTTGACCCGATCCAATATTAATGATATTGCCCTTGATCTTGTCAGCCGTTATTGCGCGCACACACGCGTCAACCACATCTTTGACAAAAATCCAATCATGCATGAAACCGCGTTCGGTCAAGATAATCTCACGATCATTCAAGCCGCGCATGATCGCGGTCGGAATTAGACGCGCGGGCGATTCCCAATAACCGTAAACTGAAAAAAGACGCAAGACCACAATCGGCAAATGGAATTGCCGCGCATAGTGTTGACACAACAAAGTTGCCGACGCTTTTGTTGCGCCATGCAATGTCGTTGGTTCGAGCGTGTCCGTCTCGACCAATCGCCGACGGCGTGCTCCATATTCTAACGATGAACCGATTTGAATAAAACGATTATAGTTCACCTTGCGCGTCGCGTGTAACAAGTTGACCGTGCCAAGAATGTTCGTTTGAATAGCTTCCCAGGGATCCATGCTGGAAGGATCGCCGCCCTGTTTAGCAAAATTGAAAATTATTTCCGGCTGTGATTCATCTACGACCCGTTGAACTTCTTCACGATTAGACAAATCCGCGCGGTGAAGATTTAGTTGAGAAAGTATTTCTTCGATTCTCCATAAACGCGAAGTTGACCGAATCAAAACGTGCACCTGCGCGCCCTGACTAATCAATTCTCGAACTAAATTTGAACCAACAAAACCTGCCGCGCCGGTCACAAGAACGCGCGTCCCGCGCAGACTAGGACGTGTATGCAAAATCTTCCTCAAGAATTATTAGATGGTTGGCAACCTCGATTTTCAACAAAACCAGCGGCAATAAATCTTTTTGCATACACGTCCTAACGATTGAGGACATTTTCTCCTGCGCGCGGCAATGAACGACCGTACGCTTGAATCGCCACATCAAGCTCGCGCCGGTCTTGCGCGACTTGATCAGTTGAGCGAAGTCGAGCGAACTGAATCGCGTTCAACAATCGCGGAATTTCTATCGCGACATCTCTGCCGTGAATATCGCGATGAAAAGAACGGCGCAAAAAACTGAATTGGCAATCGAGCCGCGCCATTTCGCCAATAAACAATCGGCATGGAATTGGCTGACCGCGCTCTGGCAACGTGAGACCACCAAAACCAAATGGGACGCGGAAGGCGCGCTTGACTCGTTCGACCGTGCCATCTGTTATGGCGGAAAAAATGTTTTGGACTTGACGTTCAATCGCCAAATCATTAAGCCCCAGATATACACGCGCCAATGGCAATCGCGCAAGTTCATCCGCGATTTGAACCGCCGCCTTTGTTTCGACAAGAATCCCGACCTTGCACCGATCTCGCGCAAACTTCAAGACTTGTTCCACTTGGCCGGTGGTGCGCACCATCGGCAGTAAAATTTCATCGGCACCGGCATCAATCGCTTGCTCGACCTCCTTCTTTGTCGTCACACCTGATTCATTGATACGGCACACAACGAGTCCTTGCGTGGCGGCGCGGACGCGACGCAAGTCATCGAGCGTATCATGATTGATTTGCGTGTCGGCGAGCTCTTGCCTTTTTTCTTTTCCAAAATTCTCCCAATCAACTATGATTCCATGAACTCCCGCTTTAGTTGCTTGTTGGATAAAATCAGGATTCGTCGAAAACAATAAAAGTTCCACCGCCTCACCCCCGCTCAAATTCGACGCGCGAATAGCTAATAGACTTTATTCAGAATAAAAAATCTCACCGCCAAAGCCTGTCCTGAACGAAGCGAATGGGACGCCAAGTGCGCGAAGAAAAAAAACGAAGCTTTCACGCTTGTTTTATTGTTTATTCTTGGCGTTCTTTGCGTCTTTGCGGTAACACTTACACCTGCACTTGCCGCAGGTGCAAGTGTTTCGCATAAAGTCTAATAAATATTTGTCCCATCTTTTCGCTCATCTTTGCGCAAGCGCGGTCACGCTCGATTTCATTTCGTCCACAATAATCCGTTCGATCCCGTGATACACTTGCATTTGTCCGCCGCGCGCGTAACCAATCACCGCGATATTCCACGCGCGCGCGAGTTCGACGGCGAGCTGCGTCGGCGAGGTGCGCGAGACAACAATCGGCACTTGCATCTTGGCGGCTTTGGTAATCATCTCGGATGAAATGCGGCCCGTCGCGATCAAAATCTGATCGCGCGTTTCAACGCCGCGCATCAGACACTCGCCGCGAATTTTGTCCAGCGTGTTGTGCCGACCGACATCCTCTTGCAGTGAAATTAATTTTTCGCCATCACCGAGCGCGGAGGTGTGAACGCCGCGTGATTCGCGATAGAGCGTCGCGCGCGCGTTCAATTCGCGCATCATCGCGAAAATTTGCGCGACGCGCGCGGTGCGCCCGGATTGCAACGGCGCGTGCTCGCGCGATAAATCGTCAAACGTGACACCGCCGCCGCACCCGCTCGTCAAAATTTTGTGCGCGGGCATTTTGAAATCGTGAGTGAGCCGCACTTCAATCGAACCGACGCCTTCTTCGCACACCGCTTGCGCGCGCTCTTCATTCAGTCCTAACGCGGGAATGTACCAATACGCGCGCTCCGCCGCGTGATTCACGCGCAGTGATCCAATTTCGGCGAGCGACGCGATCAAATTTTCGGACGCGAGAAAACCGAGCGCGAGAAAATGCAAATTGCGCGGCGTCGCCATAAACGTGACAACCGATTGTCCGTTCACGTACAGTTGCCACCGGCTCTCGCCGATGACGCTGCCTTGCACAGCTTCCGCGCTTGTTTCCGTAACGCGGTAGTATTGGATGGAAGATTTTTCTGAAAACATTTGCTAGTCACATAGTCGTAAAGTCGAATGGTCTGTTAGTCTGACTATGAGACTATTCGACCACGCGACTTTGCGACTAATAAATCTTCCGGCGTATTCGCATTGAAAAATGACCAATGCTCTGGATCAAAACGATCCACTTCGTCCGCGCTGACCACGCGCACGCGCACCGCATCGTGAAAGCCAACCATTCGCAAATCATCCGCGGCAATGCGCGCGTTGATCGCGGCGAGACAATTTTTGGAATAAACGGCGTGGAGCGGATGCAAATTCGATTCTTTCGCGATCGGTTGATCACGCGGCGCGTACGGTTTGTTTCCGCGCGCGCCGCGCGGCGTTTTGCGGGATGGATCGGGCGCGCGCGGAATTACCACATCGTTTTGCGGCGCAAGCGAAATGAGATAGCGCAAGAGTTCGGAGTTGAGAAAGGGCATATCGCACGCGACCGCGAGCGCGTACTCATTGCGCGCGGCGCGCAAGCCAGAATAAATTCCAGCGAGCGAACCCTTGCCGACAAATTCATCGCTGACCGCCCGCGCGCCAAATCGCGAATAGTCGTCCGCGTGATTCGTGACGATGATAATTTCCGCGCACACCGGCGCCACGCGATCAATTACGCGCTGAATGAGCGGCGCGCCATTAAATTCAATGAACGCTTTATCGCGACCCATCCGCTCACTCTTGCCGCCCGCAAGAATTATGCCGCTGACGCGCGGGAACAATTCACTCATCGCAGTGATTGTAGCATAAAATCAAGACGACGGCGATTCGCGCGCAATTTGTTCGGCGCGTTCGTTCAACGTCGCCAGATTCGCGCGGAACAAATCCAACTGACCCCGCGCGAGCGCATCGTCCATTTCATTTTCGATGATCTTGGCAATTTCCAATCCCAACGCGCAATACAATTGCATGAGGCGCGCGGCATGCTCGCGATACAGCAGTGCCAGTTTTTCTTTTGCCGCCGACGACACGCGCGGCTCGCGCGCTGCCATTTCGATATAGCGAGTGCTGACGTGTTCCGCCGAATCTGCCAACCCTTGAATTTTTTCCAGCAAGCGTTGAACGCCGCGCGCATCCATCCTGTACTCCTAAGCGCGTCTAACAAAATGAGTCACATTGTCACGCTGAGCGAGAGCGAAGCGTCTTGTAGTTTCACTAGTGACCAGGATTCTCATTGGAAAAACAAGATTCTTCGCTCCGCTCAGAATGACAGCATTCCCTCATTTTCATTTTGATAGATGCTCTAAGCCAAGTCCGAACCGAACGTTGAAAATAAATGGGAACGCATTCCAGCGTTCCCAATGACTGTCGGCTCTAACTTTTTTCGATCCGCTTTAATTATTTCTTGTGCGCGTCGAGATAGGTCACGGCTTCGCCCACCGTGGTAATTTTTTGCGCTTCTTCATCGGAAATTTCACCGCCGAATTTTTCTTCAAATTCCATAATCAACTCGACGAGATCGAGTGAATCGGCTTCGAGGTCTTCGCGAAAACGCGCGGCTGACACAACTTTTGCGCCGTCCACGCCGAGTTTGTCCACGATGATTGCCTTGACTTGCTCAAAAGTTTCGTTTGCCATTTCTCCTCCTTGGGAATAACAAATTTATTTCGGTGCGTTCAAACGCGCGCCGAGTATAACTCGATTCAATCTGTGCGTCAACCTTTCAGTTATGCTATAATGTTGCGCGCGCTTAATTTTATTTCAGTGGAGGTTGTTTGTCAACTCCGATCGCCAATTCACGCGCGCGGTGGACGCGCTTTACCAAACCGCGCGCCATCCTCGCCATGGTTAGTCTCGCGCACGCGGTCAATCACGCCTATGCCACCTTAATGCCCTTGATCTATCCCGCCATCGTCACGGAATTCAAATTGTCGTACACCGATCTCGGCGTGATGGTCGGCGCGGCGAACGCGGTCAGCGGATTGATGCAAATGTCGTTTGGTTATCTGCGCCGCTTTGTCGAACGCCGCGTGATGTTGGGCGGCGGTCAAGTTTTGATGGGCATCAGCGCGGCGATCACCGGCGTTGCCGCAAACTTTCCAATTTTTTTCGCGGGTAATTTGCTCGCGCGCGTGGGCGGCAGTCCGCAACATCCGGTTGGCAGTTCCATTCTTTCCGATCAATTCGACGCGCGTCGTCGCGGCTTGGCGCTGTCCGCGCATATCTCGGGCGGAAATTTCGGCACGGTGCTTGTTCCGATCATTGGAACGTTGGTCATCACCTCCTTGGGTTGGCGCGCCGCGCTGTTTATTTTCGCCGCGCTCGCGACGGTCATTGGGCTTTTGATCGCGCTGACGATTGATGAAAACAAAACGATAACCACCGAACCGATCGTACGCGGACAACACACTACATGGGCAGACATCAAACAAATTCTCTCCAACCGCAACATTCAATTGCTCTTTATCATTTCGACCATCGCCGCCGGAGGCCGCGGCTTAGGCGTCGTCATCACGTATGTTCCACTTTATTTAGATAAAGTTTTGAAAATCGAACCGACTCTGGCTGGAATTTTATTTACATTGTTGCTCGTCGGAAGTGTGATCGGTCCCGTTATCTTCGGCAGATTTTCAGATGCGCGCGGACGCCGACCAATTCTGATTATTTGTTACGCCGCCGCAACTTTTTTTACAATTTTATTTACAACTCTCGGCGCGACTACGTGGCTACTGCCCGTAACGCTTTTCTGGATGGGCGTCACGGTGTACGCCGAATCACCGTTATTGCAAACTTTTCTCGCCGACGCCGCGCAAAATCTAAATCGCGATTTAGCATTTGGATTGTACTTTACCGCCACGTTTGGCATCGGCTCGTTTTGGGCGTCCGCGCTCGGTTGGGTGATTGATAATTTTGGATTCGTCGCGGGCTTTGACGTTATGGCGGCGACGTATGTGATCGCGGCGTTGTTCGTCTTTCCCACGCGTGAAGTCCGCGCGTTAAGATAAAACACTAACCAACAAATCTAGTTGCGTTCATACTCGCTTATGCCTGACGAAACAGTTGTCCCCGCGCGCAAACTCGATCACTTGCGCATCAATCTCAAAGACGACGTTCAATTCGCGCAGTTGACGAACGGATTGGAACGCTATCGTTTCATTCCGCGCGCGCTCCCCAATCTCAATTTGGATGACATTGATTTATCCGCGCGCTTGTTTGGAAAAAAATTGCGCTCGCCCTTATTAATTTCTTCGATGACCGGCGGCGCGGAGCAAACGTACCGCATCAACAAAACGCTTGCCACCGCCGCGCAAGCGATGGGCATTGCGATGGGATTGGGTTCGCAACGCGCCGCGCTCGAAGATCAATCGGTCGCGTACACGTATCAAGTCCGGGCAGTCGCGCCGGATATTTTATTATTCGCGAATCTTGGCGCGATTCAACTCAATTACACGTACACGATCGATCACTGCCGCCGCGCGGTTGACATGATCCAAGCCGACGCGCTCATCTTGCATCTCAACGCGATTCAAGAAGCGGTGCAAGCCGAAGGCAACACGCGGTGGAAAAATCTTTTGCCGAAAATCGAAAAAGTTTGCCGCGCGCTCGACGTGCCGGTGATCGCGAAAGAAGTGGGCTTTGGAATTGCGGGCGACACCGCGCGTCAATTAAAAAACGCGGGCGTCGCCGCGATTGATGTCGCGGGCGCGGGTGGTACGTCGTGGGCGGCGGTCGAATCGCGCCGCGCGTCGTCAAAATTATTGCGCGAACTCGCGGAGGCATTTTGGAATTGGGGCATCCCCACCGCCGACGCGCTCGTTGCGGCTAAACGCGCCGCGCCCAAATTGCCGTTGATCGCGAGCGGAGGAATTCGCGACGGGATTGAGGTCGCGAAATGTATCGCGCTCGGCGCGCAGTTGGTTGGGCTCGCGTCGCCGATGTTGAAACTCGCGGATGTGGGCGTGGAAGATTTGATCGAAGGCATCAAGTTGATCAATGAAACGTTGCGCGTCGCGATGTTTGGCATCGGCGCGCGCAATGTGCGCGCGTTGCAGAGAACGAATCGGCTACAGAAAATTTATTAACTCATCTTACGCAGCATTCACCGCAGAGAGCGCCCTTCGTTACACTCAGGGTAAACTCCGAACGCAGAGAATTCAAAAATTTTTTCTCAGTGCACTCAGCGTTCTCAGCGGTGAAATAAGCGCATGCGTAGCATCAATTATTAACTCAGAATGGACAAACTCATCGCCGCGCTGGACGCGGCATTACGCGAGATTGTAACCGCGCCCGACCCCGCCTACGAAAAATATTATGGGATGTTTCGTTACCATCTCGGCTGGGTGAATGAAAATTTTGCGCCCACGCAAGCTGATACGGGCAAACATTTCCGCGCGTTGCTCGCGCTGTTGAGTTGTCAAGCGGTAAGTGGCGATTGGAAAAATGCGTTGCCGCTCGCGGCGGCGATTGAACTGGCGCATAATTTCTCTTTGATCCACGACGATATTGAAGATGCCAGCGATGCGCGCCGCGGTCGCGCGACAGTTTGGAAAGTGTGGGGACTCGCGCAAGGGTTGAACGCGGGCGATGGAATGTTTGTCGTCGCGCGGCGCGCGTTGCATCGTTTAAGCGCAAACGGAATTGGCGCGGAAAAACTTGTCCAGATTCTAAAAGAATTCGATCACATGACGCTGGCATTGTGTCAGGGTCAATTTCTCGATATTAGTTTTGAAACGCGGCTCGACGTGAGCGTGGCGGATTATCTACAAATGATTCGCGGCAAAACTGCCGCGCTCGTTTCTGCCGCGACCAAACTCGGCGCGCGCGTCGGGACAAACGCTGAACGCGTCATTGACGCGTTCGCGCAATTCGGCGAAAACATTGGCTTGGCATTTCAAATTAGCGATGATATTCTCGGCATGTGGGGCGATCCCGAAATCACGGGCAAACCCGCGTGGACCGATATTTTTGCCAAAAAAAAATCGCTCCCCGCGCTGATCGCGTTGAACGATGCGCGGCACGGCGCGGCATTGCGCGCGATTTATGCAAAACCCGCGCTCGATGCGACCGATGCGGTGCGCGTGCTTGAGATTCTCGACGCGCTCAACGCGCGCGCCCACGCGCAAAATCGCGCGGATGAATTTCGCGTCGCGGCGGAAGACGCGCTCAATC
>JACQEA010000006.1 GCA_016200825.1 Chloroflexota bacterium
GGCGTGCGCGCAATATTTGTTTGCGCGCCCGGAGAAATTGTGCCGGTTAGTTGGCGCAGGCGATCCGCGGTTGATTGTGCGGGTTGTTGTTTCGATAATTGGGTCGCGCGCGCGGCGATATTTTGTTGTTGACGTTCGGGAGTCGAGTTGAGCAAATCCATGCCAATGCGAATAACAAAGAGTAAAAGCAAAACGCTAGAGATCGCCAACACTCCGCCCGCGACAACGCGATGTCGCTTTGGATAATTGGGCACCTTGATTGTTTTTTCTTCGACGACCTTTGTGGTTTTGGTTGTGACCACGAGCGCGGAAGTAATGACGGCGGTGAGTAAGAGTAATCCTTCGATGGCAGTCACTAGTTGTCCGCTAAATTTTTCAAAGACATTTAAAATTCCAACCATACCGCCCGCGACCGCGCCGACGCGGCCAACAATGGGCAGCGCGTCTTTGAAAATTTGACTGAGACCTGCGTTTGAACCGTGTGCCATATTTAAATTCCTATGATTTAATTCAAGTTGCGACTTTGAGCACATAAGAGATTACGTCATTGCGAGCGGAGCGAAGCAATCCCCTGATTGGAATCCGGAGATTGCTTCGTCGCTAAGTTCGCTCCTCGCAATGACGTGGTAGCAACTTGAGTTAATTTATTCTATCATAATATTTCGCGCTGGCAACGCGACTAGTCGCGCGTCGGTTGCAACGCGAGCGCCGGGACGCGCAAACCAATCACCGCGATCAATCCCAACAACACCGCGAACCACAACGTGACGAATCGGACGATTAACGTCGCCGCGACTGCGCCTTCGCGCGTAACCGCGACAATTTGTTCCAATAAAAACGCGAGTCCGCCTTCGGTTGCGCCCAATCCGCCCGGCAACATAGACGCCGCGCCAAACAATGATGCCGCCGCATAAATAAAAGTTGCTTGCAATAATAATAAAAGTGTCGGCGCGAGTCCGATGCCCAGCAACACAATCAATAAGGTAACGCATTCCCCGAACCACGCGAGCATTGATAAACCAATCGCAATCGTCAACGGTTTGAATCGCAATAACAAAAATGCGCTCGCGTACAAATTACGCGCGAGCGGAATAAATCGCGCGATAATGGGCAGGCGCGCGCTGGCGTCAAGCAAACGCTCTGCCCACGCGCGCCGCTGGACGATCACAATAAAAATAATCGTCGCGATCAAAATCGCGGCGAGCGCGCTCACGCCGAGCGGATAAACTCCCAAACCAATTGCCGCGAGCAACACCATTCCCAACACATCGGTCAAGCGTTCCGCGATCACAATCGAAGCGGATTGACTGATGGGCGTGGCATAGCGCGCCTTGAGCAAAAAAGATTTCAAGAGTTCGCCTAATTTGCCCGGTGTCATCGTGAGACTGAAGCCAGAAAGAAAAATTAAAAGCGAATCGCGCGGCGGCACGTTCGTGACGCCGACGACGCCAAGATAATAATGCCAGCGGATAAAGCGGAGAAAATAATTTGCGAGCGTGGCAACTAGTGCGAGCGGAATCCATTGCCATTGAAACGCGGCGAGCGCGGAAAATAATCGCGGGGCGTCGGCGTAAAACGCGAGCGCGACGAGTATGGCGAGCGCGATAAATATCGCGACTGAAATTTTCCTCCCCAGATTTTGCATGAGCGGGATTGTAGCATAATTTTGTTCTGAAAACAATCATCGCGCGATTCGTTCACGCGATTATTTATTAGACTTTGCGAAACACTTGCACCTGCGGCAAGTGCAGGTGTAAGTGTTACCGCAAATGCCTGTCCTGAGCGAAGCGAACGGAACGCAAGTCCGCCAAGAAAAAACAAGTGACGATGTCATGCTGAGTAGATTCGCTTCGCTCACTATAAACTCCGCGAAGCATCTTGTTGTTGCAATTAGATTCAAAGTCGAATAACAAGATTCTTCGCTTCCGGAGTTTATCCTGAGTGAAACGAAGGAGTCGCTCAGAATGAACTAAACCACCGGATGCCGCCGCAAACGGCACGCGCGATCCGTAGCCGGGATTGATCGGACGGTCGGGGCTGTATTTTTTTTGCAACAATTCGCCCCATTCCGTTTTCAACGCGGCATCGGCGCGTTTTTTTCCGATGAACGGAAACCAATACCAATTGTGATACACATTCGACGCGGCAAACGACCACGGCACAATGGGTGTGCGCAACAATAAATGCTCGAACGGATGCAAAAAGCCGTGATAGATTTGATGTTGTCCCCACGAGGCGAGCGTATTTTCGTACGCGCTGAATTTCCAATTCTCATCCGCCGCGCTCACATCGCCGACAAATTTTATTGCGCGCGGATCGCCCACGCCCAAGCCGCGTTCGTGCGCGGCGCGAATAAAACGCAAACTCAGCGGATCGAGTCCCATAATTTTCGCCATCGCCGCGTCCAGCGCGACGGGATCGGAACTTGCCATGATCACATTCTTGACGTGCCAACGCGTCGCGCGCGGTCCCGGCCCTTCGCCCGCGAGCGTACCGTCCATCACCGCAAAAAGTCCGCTGTGAATGTCTTGCTGAATTTGCAACAGATCAACGAGTGTTTCATCAATCACGCTGTGCGTCCAATGACGGCGTTGATCGAGCAAGCCGCCGAACGCGTTCTTCATCGCGCCGGTGACGTGCGTAAAGACGTGCGTTTTCATCGTCGGCAAATGCAAAACATTTTTGTCGTAAAAAAATTTTGGAATGCGGACACCGTGTTTGTACACTTGATCGAGCGCGAGGAAAGGGCGTTTGGGTTCATACGTAACCCATTCAACATCGTTGAGATAAGTTTCGGCGGTGCGCATTCCATACTGGTCTTGGATAAATTTGTGGCGATTGTTGAGTTGTCCCTCGCGTCCGTTCACCACCACCGTGTCATTGTGCGTCGCGATTAATTTTTCGCGCGCATATCCATCCGCGATCATTTTTTTCACAACGCCTTCTAATTGCCATGGCGCAGTAGAACAACTGGGATACCAGATTTGCCACGAGATATTGATCTTGACCAACGTCGCTTTGGCTTTCGGCAAATTGTCCGTATAGCGCGCGAGCTCGAGCAGGCGCGCGTAATCGTCTAACACCGTTTCCGGTCGCGTGCGCAAAATTGCCACTTGGCCGCGTCCGGGAAAATTTTTAGCGTCAATCACGGAACGAACTCCTTCGGTTTGGATTTCTTTTTCAGTATAATCACTTTGGCAGGTTTGTCTAATGACGCGAATTTGTGTTATAATTTTTTCGCGAGTGAATCTGGAGGCGGTGTGGATCCCGAAACAAAATTGCTCCAACGCAAAATCATCGGCGTGCTGGTGCGCGCCGCGCGCGAAAAAACGCGACGCACGGTGAAAGAGGTTGCGCAACGAATGGGCGTGACGCCCGCGCGCGTGCGGCAATGGGAACGCGGTGCGCGCGAATTAACGTTGCCCCAACTCGAAATCCTCGCGGAATATTTTCACACGCCGCTGGCGTTTTTTGTCCAAGCGGATTCGATACCGAGCGATTCGATTCCGCCGCCACCGTCCGAAGAATTTCTTGACGCGCGACACCGCGCCATTGGCGCGAAATTAAAACAGGCGCGGCACGCGGCGGACAAAAAGAAAGAAGAATGCGCGACGCACATCGCGCGCAAACCCGGCACGATTGGGCGCTACGAACGCGGCGTGAGCGAAATTCCTCTCACTGAATTGACCGCGCTCGCGCAATTTCTCAATGTCACTCTCGATTATTTTGTCGAACCAGCGGCGGATCGATCTGACGAGAGCGATTTGCGCGATCTGGAAAAAATCGCGTAAGTGAAACGCGCGGTCTGCGAGAATGTTTTGAATTTCGCGCGTCACCCGTTCCGCGTTCCGCAAAAAAATATGGATGCCGACACGTTGCATGCGCAAGGCACAAATTTTTACGACGCAGGAAAATTTTCTGATGCCATCGCCGCGTTCGAGCAAGCGCGGGCGGCTGTGCTGGCGCGCGGAGATCACGCGCGCGCGGTTCGCATCGCGAATGATTTGGGGGTGACCTTATTTCGCGCTGGACGAACGGATGCCGCGCGAAAAATTTTCGAAGAAACGCTTGCGCTCGCGCAACAATTGGGCGACGAAGAAAGCGAAGCCAAAACGACCGGCAACCTTGCTTTGGTGTTTGAAAAACAAGGGCGTCTCGACGCGGCGGAAAAAAATTATCGCCGCGCGGCGGATCTATTTCACCGCATCGGCGATAAACAATTAGAAGCGGATACGTTACGCGCGCTGAGTCAAATGGAATTAAGACGCGGGCGTTGGATTGAATCGCTCGCCGCGTATGATCGCGCGTTAAGTGTGCGCGGTGGCGCGCGGATGTTGCGCGCGTTCCTACAAATTCCGTTGCGATTTATGGGAATAAGATAAGGGCAACCGCGAGGGTTGCCCCTGCGTTTTTATTTCACCGAAAAACTCACAACTTGATCGAGCGCATCGTTCACAAATAATTCCACGCGAAAAGTCCCCGGTGGCCATTTGGTTTCTGGCTTTAAAAAGAAATCAATATTGCGCGTGCCTTCCGTCACGATCTCCGCTTTATCAATCAGTGTGTTCGGCGGCGCAACTGTACCGACATCCACCGCGTACCACACGGCTTTGA
>JACQEA010000487.1 GCA_016200825.1 Chloroflexota bacterium
ATCCGCCGCCTAATCTCGGCGCGGGATTGTATCTGGTGAAATACAAAGCGTGTTGGCCCGATCGTTCGTGTCACGACGGGCAATTTGCTTTCCGCGTGGAATGAAAAAATAAAATAATCCACGAAACACACGAAGAAACACAAAACGATCACTTGAATTTTTGGGGCTAGAAGACTATCAAGGCGTGGAGAAAAATAGCCACAGAACCACACAGAATCTCACGGAAACTTAGAATTTTCTTTTTCGGAATTCAAATAAAAAGACCTGACTGGTTTAGTCAGGTCTTTTTTATTCCGTGATCAACGTCTCTAATTTTTTTAGAAATTCTGCTTGGGTCATAAACTCGCTTGCCGGAGTAATCGGTCCCAAAACATTTCCGCGCAACGCGCCATCCTTGCCCACAAAAAAAGTTTCTGGCACGCCTTTGATGCGATATGCCTGCCCAATCTTTGTGCCGAGATCAATTCCGTTGGGGTACGTGATATCAAATTCTTTTAGATATTTGCGCGCGTCGGGTTCGGGATCGCTCCAATCTACGCCGATAAAAACGACGCCGCGCTCTTTGTTCGCGCGCCACGTTTTTTCCAAGAACGCGGCTTCCTCGCGGCACGGCACACACCACGACGCCCAAAAATTGACGACGACCACTTTGCCGCGCAACGCTGCCAATTGAATTGTTGTGCCGTCAAACGTCGTCAAAGAAAAATCGGGCGCGGGTCCAGACGCGGGTTGCGTTTGACCTTGGGCGCGCAATCCAAACGCGAAGAACGCGATGAATCCGACGATAATTACGATCACCCCAATTTGAATTTTGCGTGACAATCTGCAACTCCACCAGAAAATTTTTGCGAGTGCGCTTACGTTTCTTTTAAATCTTTTTCGATTCGTTCCGCGTACTCGCGCGCGAGCGGCGTTTCATCTTCCCGCGCGATTTTTTCCGCGCGCCGGGCGCGCCATTGCAAAACCGTCGCCCACGCGATCATTCCGCCGCCCAGCAGCGCGAGGCCCGGCAAAATGTACGCGAGCCAATTGAATCCTTGCGCGGGCGGCGCGCCCAAGACGCGCTCACCGTACTGCGTCACAAAATAATCGCGAATTTGTTGTTCGCTCTCGCCTTGGCTTAGTTTGTCTTTGATCAACGCGCGCCATTGCGCGCACGCTTGCGTATTGCAAACATCCAACGGCGTGTTGGGACAAACTGGACAGTACAATTCTCGGCTGATCCGATTTACTTCATCATCCAGATTGGGACCTTGCGCGAAAGCGGATGTGGAAAAGGCAAATAGCGCAACAGAAATGAAAAACGCGAAAAGAAAAAGAATTTTTGGGCGCGACTTTTGACTTTTGACTTTTGACTTTTGATTCTTCATCGGACTCCTTCGCCTGCCCACGGCACGAAACGATCCCAGCGTTGGATCAAGTACGGCTTTTGCGCGGCAAAAATTTTCGCTTGCGCGTGAATCGCATTTTCCATCGCGTCTAAACGCGAATGCGTTTCATGCAACAGCGTCGCGAGCCGCGCGTAATAAAGCGGCAAGAGCGCGCTCGCGACTTTGTCTGGATCCGTTTCGCCTTTGTTGTACACGACCGCGAAATCGAACACGATGCGCGCCCACAAATCGGCGGGAAAATTTATTGCGCCCGTCGTTCTGTTAGCCAGTTCAAAAACGTGCGTGTAATGCGTCGGCGCCACAATCGCGCGCCAAAAGCGCCGATAGCGTTTTGCGCCGGCTTGAAATGCTTCGATCAATCGCTCTTGCGTAATTTGACCGCCGAGGCGCGCCGCGTTGGAGGTTGCGCCATCGCCAAAAAATGGAAACGCGTTCGGCGGATTGATCATCACCCAACGCCGCCGGTAGACTTCCATCATCCGAAACAGTGTGCCGACCGCTTGCACAAACGCGGGATCAACTAACGCGGCGACTTGGCGCGCGTCATGAATTTTTGTTCCGAGCCGCAGTTGGCACGCGCGAATATTTTCATTCACCGCGACGGTCGTCAACCAAATATCCAGGCCGTGGCGCGCGACATCCGTCTCCCACACATCGCGTTCGTACAAGCGCGCCGCGAGCGCGCCCGAAATTGCAAACTCGCCCGGCATGGGTGTCCGAACATCACTCGCGTACAGCGCGTGCATTAACGGATACGCGAGCAAATCGCTGATGCCGCCTTCTACTAACGGCTGCCAATAAGTTGGAATCGCAAGATCGAATCCATCATTCAGGATCGGCGCGACGAATTTTGAAATCCATTGCGGCTCTATGCTTGCGAGATCGGATTCCAAAACAATTACCGCGCGCGCATTCACACTTCGCGCGATTTCAAAAATCGCGCGCACCGCGCTGCCTTTGCCGGGAATTCCATGATACGTCGCGATCAGACGGCGAACGTTGGATGCCAGCGGATGGGTCGCGGCGATCTGCAACGTTTCGTCGGACGAACCGCCATCCATCACCGCGATGATCGCGCGCAGAGATGGAAAATATTTTTGAACGCCTTGACTCGCCGCGTCCAAGACGCGCGCCAACGCGGACGCGTTCTTGTGCGTCGGAATGCCAATGACCATATCCGCCGCGCCAATTTCCGCGACGCGGCGTTGCCCATCCAATTTGAGTGCGGATTCTAAAAAAAGTTCGCGTAGGTCAGTCATGGCGTTATGAAAATTATTTCGCCGCGATCAAATTCCGCGCGGCTTGTTCCGGTGTGGCTTGCCCTTTCCACACCGCGCTAATCGCCGCGCGCACACTTTCGGATTGTTGCGGCGAAAGCGCGGCGACGGTCGCGCGTTCCATCACCGTTTGCAAAAATGCCGCGTACTCGGGCGGGTCCACCGCGAGCGGGAGCGCGCTACGCGTGGCTGGAATGCGTTGCGCCGCGCGCAGCCATTGCGCGAGACGTTCTTTTTGCATCAGCCATTCAATCAAGCGCGCGCTCGCGGCGCGTCGCGCCGGATCGTCCGTGACGATTGCAAACGTCCATCCGGTCGCGAGCGTGGTGATATTTCCATCGCGCGTTGGAATCGCGCTCGTTTGCGCGGCGCGTGTCTGGGCGCGTTCGCTCAGATAACGCGTCGCCGAAACTTGCGCCATCAAAATTTGTCCGTTCGCAAACGCGGACCATACATCGTCGCTTGATTTTAAATTGATTGCCGCGTCGGGTAACAATCCCAAATCGCGCGCGCGTTTGAAAAAACCAAGCAC
>JACQEA010000092.1 GCA_016200825.1 Chloroflexota bacterium
ATTCCATCTTGAATAATTTGCCGCTCGTCCGCGGGAACTCCATCGCCAAATTTATAAATAACGTTTGGCGCAGGCGGCAACGGTGTGCGCGTCGGCGTGCGGGTCGGAGTGCGCGAAGGCGTCGCTGTACTTCTGGGAGTCTCGGTCGGCGTTTCAGTTGGAGTTAGAGTGAATGTGGCGGTCGGCAGCGGTGTTGAGGTTTCAGTCGGGGTTGAACTGGGGCCAAATGCGATTTGGACGGGATTGAAATTGGGCGTGAGAAAATTAATTCCCAGCGCAATAAATAAACACACTACGATCACGGCGGCAATTCCGAAAACCCACGCGCGCGTGTTCCGATTTTGCGAACTGGCTTGAACAAAACGCGGCGGTCCCTGCGGTGGGATGCGCGACTCTCGTTCTGGAATTGTTGTCGGAGGCGCAATGATATTCGCAGGCGGGTCGCTTTGTTTCCATTCGTTACCGTCCAGCACATACCACTTGCCATTCTCAGGATGAATTCTCCAGAGGCGGTTCTGCGCATCGCGGACGCGCAAATTTTTTATTGCCTCGTCGTGATCATCCGATTGTGTATCGAGATTTTATTATGCTGAAGAGCGTCTGTCAAGAGTGCAAACGTCCGGATCAAAAAGAGAAACGCCCGGCTGTATGTAAGCCAAGCGTTTCTTCTGCTTCTATTAGACTTTGCGAAACACTTGCACCTGCGGCAAGTGCAGGTGTAATTTTTACCGCAAAGCATGCCCTGAGCGAAGCGAATGGGACGCCAAGGGCGCAAAGAAAAAAAATAAAGCGTTTAAGCTAGAACGTGTATGCAAAACCTTCTTGCAGGAATCTAGTCCATTTGACAGCAAGATTCTTCAACGTAATCAACGGCAAAAGAACTTTTTGCATACACGCCCTAGTTTTATTTTTTTATTCTTGGCGTTCTTTGCGTCTCTGCGGTGAGATTTTTTATTCTGAATAAAGTCTATTCCGTTTCGCACGATCGGCGCGCTTATTTGATTTCGACTGTCGCGCCGACTTCTTCCAATTTCTTTTTGGCTTCGGCGGCTTCTTCTTTCGTCGCGCCTTTCTTGACCGACGCGGGCGCGCCTTCGACCAATTCTTTTGCTTCTTTCAAACCCAGCGTGCCACCGGTTAATTCGCGCACGACCTTGATCACCGGAATTTTTTGCGAACCGGCGTCTTTGAGTACGATTTCAAACTCGGTTTTTTCTTCCGCGGGCGCCGCCGCGCCGCCCGCGACCGCCGCGCCACCCATCGCCGGCATTGCCGCCATCGCAACGGGCGCCGCCGCGCTCACGCCCAGTTTTTCTTCTAGCATCTTGACAAGTTCGGATGCTTCGAGCAGCGAAAGACCTTGAATATCTTCCGCGATTTTGCTTAATTTGTCGGACATGGATGATTCTCCTTTTTAATTTTATTTCTCTACGTCATTGCGAGGAGCGTCCTGAGCGAAGCGAAGGATCAGCGACGAAGCAATCCCCATGTAGCAAGGAGATTACTTCGCCGCTCTGCGAGTGGCTCGCAATGACGTGAGTATATTACGCCGCGCCTTGTTTCTGCAATTGTTCCTTACGCGCTTGAAGCACATACAATACTTGTCGAATTCCAGATGCGACCACGCCGGCAACTTTGGTGCCGGGCGCATTCATCGTTCCGAGCAAGCGCGCATAAAGTTGTTCGCGCGTCGGCAAGCTCGCGAGCGCCATTGCATCGGCGCTTTTTAGAACGCGCCCACTCATGATCGCGCCTTTGACCGGTAATTCTTTTTCTTTCAAGAAATTCGTCAACGCTTTGGCGGGACCCGCGATATCGCCGTAGCAATACGTGATCGCGGTCGGCCCTTGCAACAAATCATCCGGCACCGGCAAGCCCGCTTGTTTGAGCGCCAGTTTGATGAGTGTATTTTTCGCGATATGAAATCCGCTTTTCATTCCGCGCAATTGATTGCGCAAGCTTGCCAATTCCGCGTTCGGCAAGCCGCGATAATCGGACAAAATGAGCGCTTGCGCGCCTTGCAATTCTTTGGCTAATGCGCCCACGCGCGATTCTTTTTGTTCCCGTGTGACTGGCAACTGATCTCACCTCCTGCAAAAAAATAAAAACTCTTTGCGCCAAACCGACGCAAAGAGTAATCATTCTCAAAGCCAACGCGTTGAGTTTTTTTCTTTGCCTCGGCAGGCGAAATACCTTAGGCGTCAAACGACACACCTGCTGTCTTGAGCGAATTCGATTATATGTGAATTGATTTAGAATGCAAAATTACGCCGCCGCGCCCACCGTCGCGAGATCAAGTTTGATGCCGGGCCCCATCGTGCTGGCGAGCACCATTTTCTTGATGTACTGTCCTTTGCTTGCGGCAGGTTTGGCGCGCAGGATCGCGTCTAGCATCGCGGTGAGATTATCGTGCAATTGCTCGGACGTAAATTGCGTTTTGCCGACGATGGTATGAATCGTTCCGGTTTTGTCCGTGCGAAATTCCACGCGACCTTGCCGCAATTCTTTCAACAGCCGCGGCAATTGATCCGGTGGAACGATCGTGCCGCCTTTGGGACTCGGCATCAATCCGCGCGTGCCAAGAATTTTTCCCAGCCGTCCAACCTTCGCCATCATTTGTGGAACCGCCACCGCGATTTCAAAATCCAGAAAGCCGCCTTCGATTTTTTTGATCAAATCGTCGGCGCCAACGTGATCTGCGCCGGCTTCGCGCGCGATGCGTTCGGCTTCGCCCTCCGCGAAAACGAGAATGCGGACTTTTTTGCCGGTACCGTGCGGCAGTAACACCAAGCCGCGCACTAATTGATCGGCTTGCTTTACGTCCACACCCATTTTCAAATGCAATTCAACCGTGCCATTGAATTTGGCGTACGCGGTTTGTTTGACGAGTTCTACCGCTTCTTTGGTGGAGTACGCTTTATCGCGATTGACTAATTTCGCGGCTTCGATATATTTTTTTCCGTGCTCTTTCATTTTATTTCTCCTAGTGGTATTTTCGCGCGTTGTCGCGCTCCCACGCGTATAGATGTTGGAGGATAGAGGTTAGAAGTTGGAATCGCGCGCCCAACCCCAACTTCTAACTTCCAATCTCTAAATTCTAATCTCTAACTTCAATCCCCATGCTTCGCGCAGTGCCTTCGATCATTTTCATCGCGCCGGCAAGATCAACCGCGTTGAGGTCTTTCATTTTCGCTTCAGCAATATCGCGGATTTGTTTGCGCGTCACCGCGCCAACTTTAGTTCGATTTGGCACGCCCGATGCTTTTTCAACTCCCGCGGCTTTCATCAACAAAACCGGCGCGGGCGGTGTTTTCAAGATAAACGTGAACGAACGATCTTGAAAAATTGTGATTTCAACCGGCACGACCATCCCGGCTTGAGTCGCGGTTTTCGCGTTATATTCTTTGCAGAATTGCATGATGTTGATGCCGTGCGGTCCCAGCGCGGTGCCGACCGGCGGCGCGGGCGTTGCCTTGCCGCCTTGCACTTGCAATTTTACAATCGCTTTAACTTTCTTGCCCACTCTACCTCCCGAAAAATTAGGAGTTGCGAGATGCAAATTGTGAAAGAGCATTTTCGCAATTCCTAATTCGCATTTCGCTAGACCTTCTCAACTTGCAACAAATCCAATTCAACCGGCGTGTCGCGCCCAAAGAACGAGACCATCACGCGCACTTTGCCTTTTTCCATATTCACATCATCTACCGTCCCGCGAAAATCCGCGAACGGTCCATCAATGATGTGAACGACTTGACCCGTGCGATACGTGACGCGG
>JACQEA010000488.1 GCA_016200825.1 Chloroflexota bacterium
ATTTCGCGTATGTCGCGGCATTATCGGATGACCCGCGCGCCGCGACAACGACGTACTGAATGTTCTGCGCGCGCAATTTTTCCGCGATGCGCGCGACGTGCGCGCGTTCGCGATCAAAAAATCGCGCGAGCGCGGCGGGTTGCTCAAAAATTTCGCGGCGCAGCGCCGACTCAGTCGCTGAATGGTTGGGCAATTTGAAATCTAATTTGTCATTCGTCATTTGTCGTTTGTCATTCGTCATTTGTCGTTTGTCATTCGTCATTTGTCATTCGTCATCTGTCACTTCGCATTTGTCATTTTTCATTTGTCATTTTTCATTTGTCTTTTGTCATCCGTCATTCGTCATTTGTCATTCGTCGTTTTCGTACACAACTTTTCCCGCCACCATCGTCAATTTCACTTCGCCCGTTTCTTCATGCATGACCACAATATCCGCGTCCGCGCCCACGCGCAACTCACCCCGCGCGTCCAAATTCAAAACGCGCGCGGGATTGCGCGTTGCCATTCTCACCGCGTCTCCCAAATCAATCTGCGCGAAATCGCGCGCGTTCATCACCGCGCGATTCAACGTCAACGTGCTACCCGCGAGCGTTCCATCGGCAAGTGTCGCGCGACCATCGCGCACCGTG
This sequence comes from Chloroflexota bacterium, assembly GCA_016200825.1. Lineage (GTDB taxonomy): Bacteria > Chloroflexota > Anaerolineae > UBA4142 > UBA4142 > JACQEA01. The sequence continues at coordinate 630 of JACQEA010000488.1, forward strand.
ACGCGTTGACCGAACAATTCAAATTCCCCGTCACGCATCCCCGCGCCGGCAATCGCGTCGGTGACTAGAATAATTTTTTCGATTCCTGTTGCGCGCAAAATTATTTTCACCACGGCTGGATGAACATGCGCGCCATCGTTAATCAACAGCGCGGGCGCGTCCGCTTCCAATGCCGCGCCGACTACGCCAGGGGCGCGATGATGCAAGCCGGTCATCGCGTTGAACAAATGCGTGACCAATGAAAAATTTCCGCGTGGGCTGAGCGCGTCGCGCGCGGTGGCGTACTCCGCGCGCGTGTGTCCCAGACTCGCGATAATTCCGCGCGCGTGTAACAAATTCGCAACTGCTTCTGCGCCAGGCAAATTCGGCGCGAGCGTAACGATTTTCAAAAACCCGCGCGCCGCATCAACCCAGCGCGCCATTTCAGCCGCGTTCGGTTCGCGCAAACAATCGCGCGGGAACGCGCCGCGTTGTTCGGGGTCGAGATAGGGTCCTTCGAGATGAATGCCGAGACAACGCGCTCCCTCGCACGCGCGCGGAATCGCGTCCGCAATCGCGCCGAGCATGCGCGCGATAAAATCCGGGTCGCCCATCGGCGGCGAAATCAAAAACGCGGTGACGCCAAAACGCGCGACATTCCGCGCGATTGCTGCGAGGTCGTCCGCCGCGCGTTCGGGTGTCGTGAGTTGCGCGCCGAGACAACCAAACGTGTGAAGATCAATCAAGCCGGGAATGATGGCGTGATGGCGCGCATCGATAATTTGGACATTGGACATTGGACGTTGGACGGTGGATTCGATCGCGCGGATTTTTCCATTGTCAATCACAAGCGTAGCGTTGGAAATTTTTTCGCGCGGCGTATAGAGCGTGCCGTTCGTAAGCGCAATCATGGGCGCGCCAACTCCCGCGCGATTTTCACCGCGCCCACCACCGGTTCGCGCACCAAAGCAATCGGCGCAAAATTTTCTTTCAAGCGCGCCCACAATTCTTTTTGCAACAATTCCGCGCCGAGCAACAATCCGCCTGCGAGCGCGAGCGGAATTTTTTCTTCCGCAAATCTCAACGCGCGCGCGACCGCGAAAATTGCCAGCGCCAATTCGCGCGCCGCGTCGGAAATAATTTCGCGCGCAACCGCGTCGCCGGCTTCCGCCGCGCGCAGCACAAGCGGCGCGAGTTGCGCGAACTCCGCGGGTTTCAAATCCGAACGATAGACGCGCGGAATAATTTCCATCGGTGCCTTCAATTTCCAAAATTGCAAAATCATTTCGACCATCCGCGTTTTTTCGCCGCGGCCGTCCGCGGCTTGCGTGATCGCGTTGAGCGCGCGCCGCGCGAGATCGTACGCGCTGCCTTCATCGCCGATCAAAAATCCCCAGCCGCCC
>JACQEA010000491.1 GCA_016200825.1 Chloroflexota bacterium
ATTGCAAATTTTGATCGTAATCTTTCAAGGCGCGTTTCCAAACGTACAAAAAAACGCGCGCGCCTGCATCGTGCAATTGGCGCGCACACACCAACCCATCGCCGCCGTTATTGCCGGGACCGATGAGCGCAAGAATTTTTTTGTCGCGCCCATTCATCCGCGCGATTAGCGCGTCGGCAACCGCTTGCCCCGCGCGTTCCATCATCGCGGCGTACGAATTTCCATTTGCATCCGCGCGTTGCTCGAGCGCGCGCATTTGAATTGAGGTGACAAGTTTCATGGTTCACCCGGTAGGGGCGAGGCATTCGCTTGCATCAATTCGAAAATGAAATCTGGTCGGTTTGCGCGGACATTGCTCTGCCGAGGTTAAGGACTGGCGAATGCCTCGCCCTTACACATCCCGCATCACATCAAAATCTTTCCGCCAGCACGCGCCCAATCGCGGTGCCAATCGGCACGAACATAGACACCGCGAGATTACGAATCGTCTGCGGATTGAACGCCCATTCCGGCGCGTCGAGAATTCTTTTTTCGTACGCCAGCCACGCGCTCACATGTTTCGCGTCCACATCGTGATCGCCTGCGGCGTGGCGTTCCTTCAACCGCCGATAATCGTCCGCCAAATGCCCGCGCACAATTTCTAATTCGCGTTTTTTCGTACGCACCATCAAGCGATGCGTTTCCAACATGTTGAGCAAAAAAATCGCGACCGTCATCGCGCTGAGCGCCGCGTAAATCGCGACAAAATAAATAAAGTTGCGCACCGATTGCGCGGGGATGAACAACAGACTGATCGTGATCGCGCCGATGAACACGAGTGTGACGCCAAAACTGCGCCGCGCCATCGCGTCCAGAAACGTGGGACGAAAAATATTTACGTCCAACTTTTGCCGGTGCAAGCGATTCAGCAATTGCGTAATCGCGGAGGTGCTGTACGCGCCCCACCCCGCGAGCGCGAACATCACCCACGTCGAAGTCAGCACGTACAGATTCGTCCAGCGAAATTGATCCGGAATGTTCCAATCCAGCGGAATCGCGACGCCAATTGCCGCGCCGAGCGCGAGCGCGATCCATTCGCGGCGGCGCGTGAGCGGCGAAATTTGGTCAATCAGATTTTGAAACGCGGCGCGATCCAAATTCATCATCTTGCGAAATTCTTCCATCACCGCAATGCGCGAGGAACGCAGAAAATGTTGCAGCACGAGAATGTAGAATGAAATCGCGGGTTGCAAAAGAATCGGTCGCCAAAAATCACTTTCAAACACGCGCACGACGACACTGTCTAAAAGCGCCGCGCCGATGTAAAAAACAATCGCGCTCGCGCCGATGACCGCGAGCGCGAGTCGTCCATCAATTCGCGTTAGTTTCGTAAAATCGTCAAACAAAGTAGAAGGATAAGCTGATGTTGGGATTGACTCTTGCATCGTTCACCTCTCAACCTCTGAACCACGCGTTCAATTTTTCTTTTGCAGCGCGCGTTCCACGCGTTGCCACGCCGCGCGCACGCGCGCAACTAAATCCACCGGCGGCGGCTCTTCGCCATAATGCGCCGCGATGTACGCGCGCGTGATCGTCTCTAAATCAGCGGTGTGTTCATCCCACGCCCGCGTCAAACGCGGCAAATATTCATTGGGCGTTTCCGCGGTCGCGCGCGTCACTCCCGCCGCGCCCGCGCGCGCGACGAGCGCGGCGTAAATGCGGCGAATGGATTCCGCGCGCCCATCGAACGCGCGCCGCGGCGTTTTCTTTTTTGCGCGCGCCGGATCGCTCGCGCCGACGGGCGCGCCATCGAATCCTTCGCGCACAAAATTTTCTTCTTCGTATTGACGCATCCGCCGTTGAATCGAATTGGCAATCCACAGACCAATCGCGAATAAGATGAGCAATACGGCAACGGTTTTAATCAGCGGAATTAAAATTTCAAACGCGGGCGGGACGGGTTGGAGTTGTTCCGGCTCCGGACGATTTTCCGGCGGCAAGATCACTTGCGCCATTTGTTCCAACATCCGGCGCAGCGCGACGATCAGCGGCAACAATAAAGTGTACAGAAATTCCACGACGAAACTGGCGGGGATGATGAACAGCAAAAATAAAAATTGAATGACGTTCCACAGCGGAGTCAACATGCTGAGCGAACCCTGCAACGCTTCGAGCGTAAAGACGCGCACGCCCGCGAGTCCCAGAAAAATCACCAGCCCCACCGCCGCCAACAAAAAAATTGCCCAGCGCGGACCGACCGGCAAATCACTGCCCATTTCATCAATGCGCGCGAGCGCGATCGCAAAAAGCGAAAGGATAAAGTAAACGAGAATCCACGCGGAGAGATCGAGCGGTTTCAAAAACGCGGACGCGATCAACACGAAAAAGAAAAAGACAATTCCCAATCGAAATTGAAAACCGATGAACCACAACGTGAGCGGACGTTCGGCAAATCCTAAACCGCGGACAAAAGTGTACACGACCGCCGCCGCGATCAAATGCGCGCGGCTCAAGCCGTTGCCAAGCTCGGTGAGCGCACGCGTGAATTGCGCGATCCAGTTTGGATCGAAAAGAAATTGGCGCGCGTATAGTTCGATCCAGCCGAGATAAAACGCGGTCGCGAGCGCAAACGCGAGGACAACGATTTGGACTTGGACCCACGGCATCCGCACGCGCGGCGCGATGCGTCCGATGATCAGCGCGATCCAGTACGCGAGAAAAATCGAAAAAACAGTTGGCGGTGTGACGACGATGAGCGAAGCGACGAGCGCGAAAACCGCGTACACCCAGCACGCTTCCATCGCGGCGAGAAGCGCGAGACGGATTTCGCGGCGGAGAGAGATTTTTATTTTGAGTGGAGTCAGAGTGAGATTCATATCAACGCGTAATAAACGGATTTATTTCAAAGTCAAAATCATTTGGACGCGGATGAACGCGGAAAAAACGGATTCAAAAAATTATTTTTAGGGAACCCAAGAAAAATTTCCTTTGCGCGCGTTATCAAATACCTTGCGGCGAAAACGCGGTTCAGGACCGAAATTCAAAAGCAATCCAACCTCAAAACGAGTTGCTTTGAGGTAATTCAAGAGTTGCGCTTCGTTCTTTTTCGTTAATTCTTCGGCGGCTTTGAGTTCGACGATCACCAATTCATTCACGACCAAATCGGCTTCATAATGTCCAACACTTTTTTCTTTATAGGTCACTTCTATCGGAACTTGTTGGGCGACCATCAGACCCAAGTTGCTGAGTTCAATTGCCATCGAATTCTCGTAAACTTTTTCTAGAAATCCATAACCCAGTTCGTTGTAAACGGAATAAAAGCCTTTTATGATCTCATTGGTGATTGCGCGATGCTTTAAATTCTGATTTTCCATTTTCTCTTCCTTGAGAAAATTTTTCATCTGTTTCTTCCGCGTTCATCCGCGTTCCACCGATTTTTAGAAACTATTGATCCGCTGTTTCCGCGTTCATCCGCGTCCAATTGATCTTGAATTTTGAGAAAATTTTTGATCTGTTTTTTCCGCGTTCATCCGCGTCCTGCTGGTTTCGCATTTCGCACTACAATTCCTTCCAGATCAGCGCGCGGAATCCATTCTTCATCTAGCGAAATCAACGCGAGGCGGCGACCGACCTGACGCAAGCGCACCATCTCCGCGAGAATTTCATCCGTGACAATCGAAGTAATCATCACCAACGTCGCGCCCCACGCGAGTTTGGGCGATTCGTTGCGCATCAGCGTTTCGATTGGCGTAGTGACAAAGGACGTGATCGCCGCGAGCGCTTCCAAAATATGGCGCAAATGATTTGGATCGCGCGACGGTAAAATTTTCAAACGCTGATCGGAATCGGGCCACGTGCCGTTCGCGAGTAAGCCGACCGCGAATTTATTTTCCGCGCCGTAATTCGCGATGGATGCCGCGAGCGAAATGACGCGCTCGAGTTTTTCCGGGTTGACGCCTTGCCACGCCTGCGCGAACGTCGCGACGTTGACAAACAACATCCATTGATAATCAATCGTCGGATCGTACTGCTTGACTTGCAATTCGCCGCGCCGCGCGGTGGCGCGCCAATGAATGTGTTTCGGCGCGTCTTCGGGATGATAATCGCGAATGCCGCGCGCGCGCGTGGGATCTTGGAACAAACGCGCGCGCGCTTGCACATCACCCAACGGATCTTTCGCGGGCAAATTCCAATCTTGCATTGGCGCGAGGCGCGGATAAACAATCAACGGATCGGTGCCGGGAATAATCGCGCTTTGTTCAAACAAACCAAATAGATCGCCCGATTTCACATGCGCGGGACCCAGCGTAAAATATCCGCGCTGACGACAAGCGAGCCGATAATTCCAACGCGCGCGTTCAAATGGTCCGAGCGCGGCGCGATGCACGAGATAGCCGGTGAGCGGAATGTGCGAAGGCGCAAGTTCTTTGTGCGCGGGCGGAAGAATGGAAGGAAATTGATCGTCAATGCGCACCCACGCGAGCGGCAAAATTTTTCGATTGCCCACGCGCAAAGTCAAATCAATCGTCTCGCCAACAAAAACGCGATGCTCGCTCAACGCGCGCTCGTAACTCACGCGATACAACGCAACGCGATTCCACGCCCACGCGATTGGAATGATCACGAGCAACATCACCGCGAGGACAATCAGCGCGGTGACTTTGAGCCACACGCCGATAATAATAATCAACGCGGCGAAGCGAAGCCAAGAGGAGTTGAACATTGTTTTGTAGGGGCGCCCCTTGCGGTCGCCCTTGGGCAGGCGCAAGGCCTGCCCCTACGCCGTTTCTACCGGCACCGGAACCGAATCCACAACTTCTTTTACGATTTGTTCCGCGTTGCGGCCGCGCAAACGCGTCTGCGCGCCGATCATCAAGCGATGCGTAAGAATATGCGGCGCGAGATTTTTTGCGTCGTCGGGAATTACGTACGCGCGGCCGCGCAGCGCGGCGAGCGCTTGCGCGCCGCGATACAAATACAACGCGCCGCGCGGACTCGCGCCCAATTCAACCGATGGATGGACGCGCGTCGCGCGCACAACTTGCACGATGTACTCGCGCACGGACGCTTCGACGCGCACGTCGCGCACCGCGCGTTGCATTTCCAACAACGCGCCCGCGTCGACGACTACGGCGAGATTTTCAAGTGGCTCATCGTGTTCAAAGCGCAGGAGAATCGCGTTCTCTTCGCTTTCGCTCGGATAACCCAGTTTGAGTTTGATCATAAAGCGATCCACTTGCGCTTCCGGCAACGGAAACGTGCCTTCGAGTTCGATTGGGTTTTGCGTGGCGAGAACAAGAAACGGACGCGGCAACACGCGTGTCGTGCCGTCAATCGTCATTTGACGTTCTTGCATCGCTTCCAAAAGCGCGGATTGCGTGCGCGGTGTGGCGCGATTGATTTCATCGGCAAGCAACACTTGGGTCATCAACGGTCCCGGACGAAATTCGAATTCTTGATTTTTCTGATTGTAGATCGC
>JACQEA010000492.1 GCA_016200825.1 Chloroflexota bacterium
CGACTGAAATTTTTTCGGGCGCGACGTTGCAAAATAGGATCAAATCGTTTTTCGTCGCGCGCGAGTCCGCGAAAATATGCGACGCCGCGCGCGCGTTCCAACGCGTTGACCAGAAATGATACGCGCGCGTAGCGGGTGGATAGGCATCGGGAAAATAAAATTGTCCGAGATCGTGAATCGTGACGATTGATTTGCGCGGATGAATTAGAGGCAGAACGTGCGCGGGCACCCAGAGTACGTCCGGCGCGCGCGTGAGCATTTCGTACGAGAGGCGCGCATGCGTCCACGCGCGGGGAAAGGGAATAGGACGTAATTCGTAATTGGCTGATGTCATTGCGAGGAGCGATTTTTGCGACGAAGCAATCTCAAAATTGGAATGTGGGGATTGCTTCGCGGATGGATTCGCTTCGCTCACCACATGGTTTACACTGAGCGAGGCGAATGTGGCGCTCGCAATGACGGGGTCGAAATAATCGCTCGCGACAGGTGCGCGCGCATAGAGTCGATATTTATTCTCGCGATCAATTCGCAACAGCGCGCGAATCAATTCGCGGGAATAAGTTTCGGTGCCGGTCGGAGTTGGCGAAATCGCACGTGAAGCATCAATGCCAATTAGTCGCATTGTCTGATAGTCTAATGGTCTGATAGTTGATTAGTCGCGGTGATCATGACTATGAGACTACTCGACTACGCGACTATACAACTTGTTCAATGTTAATTCAATTTCCTGCGCGCTCACTGCGCCCACGCGCACGATTCGCGGCGGAAAAATAGTAACATCAATTACCGTCGACGGCACATCGCCGCGCGTTCTTCCGCCGTCGAGGATCAACGAAATGCGTCCATTCAGTTGCGCGAAAACATCCAGCGCGGTTTGTGGATTTTTGCCACCCGAAATATTCGCGCTGGTTCCCACGATCGGCGCGCCGAGCGCGCGAATTAAATCGCGCACGGGATCGTGATCAGGTACCCGCGCGCCAATCGTGTCACCGCTGGCTAAAAGAGTCTTGGGTAACTGCGGCGACGCAGGCACGATGATGGTAAGCGCGCCAGGCCAAAATTTTTCCGCAAGAATTTTCGCAGCATCAGGAACTTGGCGCGCGATTTTTTCCAGATCGCGCGCATCCGCGAGTAGCACTGGCATAGCTTTATCGCGCGCCCGTTCTTTGACGCGGAAAAGTTTTTCGATGGCGCGCTCATCAAACGCGTTCGCGCCCATGCCGTACACGGTATCGGTTGGAAACGCGATGACGTTCCCCGCGCGCAAAATTTCTAGCGCGCGCGCGATGGATTGTGAATCTGCAATATCAAGGATTTTAGTTTGCATTGTGCGATGAACAATTAATTACAATCGCGCGCAAAATTATTTCGCCCATTGCAATTCCAAAACGCGATCCAATCCTTCCAAATCGCGATGCGCAGTCGCGCGCGCGCGCGGCAATTCTTGACGCGCCAAATCGAGCGCGCGCGCGCCCTGCTCTTCCGAAATTTCCAAGAACGCCAGCGCGTTTTTCGCCGCGCGCTGATTCATCTGCCGCATCAAGCGGCCTATTAACGTCAGCCCATCGTGTCCGCCGTCCAGCGCGCGGCGCGGCTCGTGATCGCGAATTTCGCGCGGCAGTTTTTCATAACGCGCGCTCGGAATGTACGGCAAATTCGCAACGAGAATGTCAAACGATTCATCAACGGATTCAAGCAAATCGCTTTCCACAAAATCAATTCGTTCGAGGCGCAGACGCCGCGCGTTGATTTGCGCGACCGCGAGCGCCTCGCGCGAAATATCAGTCGCGATCACGCGTGCGCGCGGAAGATGATGTTGCAGCGTGAGCGCAATCGTGCCCGACCCCGTGCCAACATCCACGATAACGGGCGTCGTAAAATTAATTTGCGACGCCGCCTCGCGCGCCAGCGCGACGAGCGTTTCCGTTTCGTGGCGCGGAATCAAGACGCGACGATCAACAAAAAAATCGAGCTGAAAAAATTCTTGTTGCTCAATGATATAGGCTAAGGGTTCACCGCGCGCGCGCCGCGCGATAAACGCAGCGTATTGCGCGGCAATCGCGGGGGCAAGCGTTTCATTTAATCGCGACAACAATTGCGCGCGCGAAATGGCGAGCGCGTGCGCGAGCAAAATCTCGGATTGCAGACGCGCATCCACATCACGCATCGTCGCGCGCAAGGCGCGCATCGAGCTGAATAGAATTTCTTGAATGGTTTCTGCGCGCGCAAGCGCGACCGTGCGCGTGAAATCCAAGTTCTTACCCATTTTCCATTTTCAATTTTTCGGCTTGATCTTCCAAAATCAACGCGTCAATAATTTCATCCAACTTGCCGTCCAAGATGCGCGGCAAATTATGAGCCGACACGTTGATGCGATGATCGGTCACGCGGTCTTGGGGATAATTGTACGTGCGAATTTTTTCCGCGCGGTCGCCACTGCCCACTTGCGCGCGGCGCGTTTCGGTTTGGGCGCGCTGTTGTTTTTCGATTTCCATTTCGTACAAACGCGCGCGCAAAATTCCCAGCGCGCGCGTTTTGTTTTGCAATTGCGAACGCTGATCTTGACACGCCACAATAATGCCCGTCGGCAGATGCGTGATGCGAACCGCCGTCGCGACTTTTTGCACGTTTTGCCCGCCATGTCCCGACGCGTGAAAAATATCAATTTTCAATTCGTCGGGTTTGATTTCAATTTCGACATCATCCACTTCGGCTAACACCGCCACTGTCGCGGTGGACGTGTGCAAACGTCCGCCCGATTCGGTGACGGGCACGCGTTGAACGCGATGCACGCCGCTTTCAAATTTCATCCGCGAGAACGCGCCCTTGCCTTTGATTTCAAAAACAACTTCCTTGTATCCTTTCAATCCCGTTCGATTTTCATCCACCACTTCAACTTTCCATCTTTTTTCTTCGGCGTAACGCGTGTACATCCGAAATAAATCCGCGGCAAAGATCGCGGCTTCATCGCCGCCCGTGCCCGCGCGCACTTCGATAAAAACATCTTTGTCGTCGCGCGGATCTTTGGGCAACAAAAGCAAACGCATTTCTTGAAACAAACGCGACGCGTCCGCGTCTAATTTGCTCGCTTCTTCGCGCGCCATCGCGCGCAATTCCTCATCCACTTCTTCGCGCGCGAGCGTTTTGGTTTTCTCGAGCGCGTCCGTAATCGCGCGGTACGCGCGATATTTGTTGACAATTTCTTCAAGCCCGCTGATCTCGCGCGTAATCTGTACTACCCGCGTCGAATCCGTCGAAACCGCCGGGTCTGCCATCAAATTGTGCAATTCCTCGTACCGTTTTTCGCGCGCGGCAATTTTATCTAACATCGAATCTCCGATTAGCATTTGTCATTAGCGCTAACGCGAAATAAACGATCGCGCCAACCAGCGTACTCGCAATCAAAATTATTATCGCGTCGCTTTGCGCTAACGCGCGCGATGCAAGCCAGATCGCGCCACCCATTGTGATCGACGCGATCAAAATCCGTACGAACGACGCGATAATGCGCGCGGCGTCCACATCCCTCAACCGATTTCGTAAAATGGCGAATAAGATAATTACTTCGAGAATCGTCGCGATCGAATTCGCGAGCGCGAGTCCGCCATGACCGAGCGATGGCAACAGCGCGATGCTCAACGCAATGTTCAACGCGACTGCGCCGCCACCGACCACGACGGGTGTCATCGTATCTTGCAATGCGTAAAACGCGCGCGTGATAATTTCCAATCCCGAATACGCAAACAGCGCGAGCGCGTAGAATTGTAAAGCAAACGCGGTGTCGGCGCTAGATTGCGCGTTAAATTCGCCGCGCTGAAACACAACCGCGATCAGCGGCGCGCCCAACATCGCCAGTCCAACCGACGCTGGCACCGCGAAAAAAAAAGTCGCGCGCAGCGCGGACGAAAATGTTTTGCGAAATTCATCGCGTTCATCGCGCGCGCTTTGTGCGGACAACGTTGGAAACACCGCTGTCCCAACCGATTGCCCGACCACGCCAACGGGCAGTAACATCATGCGCCACGCGTAACCCAACGCGGCAATGCGACCAGCCGGTAATGTTGACGCGAGAATTGTGTTCACAAGAAAATTTATTTGCACCGCCGCGATGCCAAACGTACGCGGCAACATCAACGCAATCACTCGCCGAACATCGGGAGATTGCGCATCGCGAATTGCAGATCGCGGATCAAATCTCCATAATTTGTAATTCGTAGTTCGAAATGCCCCGCGCACGAACCACGGCAATTGAATTATCAAATGCAAAAGCGCGCCCGCGACAACTCCGGCCGTTAAACCATACACGCCGATCGTCGGCGCGAGCCAGAGCGCGCCTGCGATAATGCTCACGTTATAAACAATCGGCGCGAGCGCGGGCAAAAGAAAATGTTGATGCGCGTTCAAAATACTCATCACGATACCGCTCACGCCGAAAACAATTGGCGTGAAAAGCATCCAACGCATTAGGTCGGCAGTCAACGCTTGATCGGCCGGAGAAAAACCGCGCGCAACTGTCAGCGCGACAATTTGCGGCGCGAACAACGCGAGCGCGGCGGCAATCGCGCTGATGATTAGTAAGATTAAGGTGATGACCCCGCGCGCGATTTGCCACGCGCGCGCAGAATCGCGCGCAGCAAGCGCGGCGGAAAATATGGGCAAGAACGCGGACCCCAACGCGCCACCCGCAACCAGATTGAACAAAAAGTCTGGAATGTTGAACGCGGCAAAGTACGCGTCCAGCGCGCGCGAGGTTCCGAATTGATAACTGATCACAACATCGCGCGCCAACCCCAACGCGCGGCTGATAACAAACAAGGTCATCAGCAATATGGTCGCGCGCGCAAGTTGATTTTGTTTCGCGCTCACAACGCGATTATAGCACGAGCAAACAATTGCCGATAATCGCAAACCGCGTTAATTTAGTTCGCGCGCAAAGTCGAGACGCGCGCGCATTTGCCGAAATTCAGAATCTATTATATATTCACTTCCAATCAAGATGGTTGGAGGATTCTGATTTGGCAAAACGCACTCATTCAGCATTAAAGTCCGCGCGACAAGCTGTTCGGCGGCGCGTCCGCAATCGCATCATTACATCTAGCGCGCGCACCTACGTGAAACAAGCGAACGCGTTGGTTGCCTCCGGCGATTTATCGGCGGCAGAAAAAGCAACGCGCAGCGCAGTCATCGCGCTTGACCGCGCCGCGCAAAAAGGTATTTTGAAAAAGAATAATGCCGCGCGGCGTAAATCGCGCTTGCTGCTAAAACTGAACGCGTTGCGCGCGGCGAAAAAATAAATTTAATTTGCATGGCAATTCTGAAAAGGCGAGATCTGGTCTCGCCTTTTCTTTTTTACCTATTCCTCCCTTCCACCCCATTCATTGCATCGCCTCGCTTTGCATTTTCGCGCGACCTCTTGACACAGAACACTCGTTCTGTTATAATCTCCCCATTAGAACATCGGTTCTGGACTTGCCGATTAGAGGAGGAATAATGTTGCACTCAGAAATCCAGCAACATGAAATTCGGATTTGGAAATTTATCGCGCGCTATATTTTCGCAAATGGCGGTCGTTCGCCAACCATTCGCGAAATCGCGCGAGCGCTGGGGATTCGATCAACCGATCACGTGGCGCGCGATTTAAAGAAACTGGTTGACGCCAAGCGCATTCAAATTATTCGCGGCATCTCACGTGGAATTCGTCTCTTGAAGAATCCATTTGAAACCGCGACGACTTCTCTTCCCATTCTCGGCACCATTCATGCCGGCGATGCAATGATGACTATTGAGCAAACGTTACCCATCGAGTGGAAAGAAATCGCGCGGGCTGTGATTGGGAATGCCGCGAATGTTTATCTTTTGCGCGTCAAGGGCGATTCGATGATTGACGCGCTGGTGAATGACGGCGATCTCGTTGTGATGCAACTAACACCCGTCGCGGAAAATGGCGAGATGGTTGCCGCGTGGATCAAAAGCAAACAAGCGATGACTTTGAAAAGATATTTTCGCGAAGGCAATTGGGTGAAGTTAAAAGCAGAAAATCCAACGATCCATTTGCCGCCTTATCCGGCAAAAGATGTCGAGGTTCAAGGCAAAGTTTTGTGCATCATTCGGAAATCGAATGGCAAAGTGATAAAGCCAACTTAGGTACAGGAAACTCAACGTGAATCTCAAGCCCTGCCCGTTCCGTCAAGTAGACAATGAGGGACGTATCCTCTGCGACAAAATCAAAACCGGCGACCGCGAAGTCTCGCCCAATATTTGCCGCGTGTGCCCAATTAACGCGATCAATTGCGCGCACTTGCGCGCAACACTCGACCATCGCGCGCGTCTGCCGATCACGGTCCGTTACGGTAATGGCAGAACTGAAATCTGGGACGACGTTGAACCATCCATCGCGCTCGAACGCGCGGCGTGTTCCGCTAAAGTAATCCCGATCAGTTCTCCGCGCGATTGCGCGGGATGCGTGTTGAGACAACCGATGATTACTGCGATCGAAACGAGACAACCAATAATAATTCAAAGACCAATTTCAAACCGCGCGCCGCGCGTTGTGCCTGCAATCGCCGCGATTGATTCCGCGCAACCGATTATACCCGCGCCCGTGAGCAACGATGAACCGCGCAAGAATTTGGTTGCGCAAAAAATTAGTCAATTGCAAGAATGGCTGACCAAACAAAAAACTGCGCCCACAAACAATCGCGTGGAAGAAGAAAGCGCAATACCGTTAGCCGTTGGCGCGACGCGCGTGGCGACCATCGCGCGCGGTGAAGAAAAACGCGTGGGTTGGACGGATTGACATGGAACGCAAAATTTTAAATTTCCAAGCTGACAAAATCGAAATGATTCTCGCCGCGCACAAAGCGCCGGCGCGCGTGTGGGGCGGACGTTTAACTGCGCGCACGATCCAATTTCATATCGCGCCCGCCGCGAATACAAAAATCGCCAAAGTCGAATCGCTCTCAAATGAAATCGCGCTCGCGTTGGGCGTCAACGCCGCGCGCGTCACGCGCACCGACGGCACGCTCTCAGTTGAGATTCCGCGCGCGGAAGCAAAATTTGTTGCATTCGCGGATTTGAAAACGCGCTTGAACGCGGATGACGCGTTGTGCCGCGCGCTCGCGCAAGCCGGCACCGCGATCTTGGGTTTGGATGCGGAAGGTGTGCCATTACTATTGCGAATGTCATCGCCGGATGTCGCGCACTGTTTGATCGCTGGCACAACGGGCAGCGGAAAAACTGAATTGCTGCGCGCGATCATCGCGTCGTTCGTTCAACATCAA
>JACQEA010000093.1 GCA_016200825.1 Chloroflexota bacterium
CGTCTTGCGTCGCGTCGGGTTTAGCAAACAATAAATTCGCGCGCACCGTATCGTGCAAGAGATAAGTTTCTTGCGTGACCATGCCAATTTGTCGCGATAATGAATCGAGCGAAATGTCGCGCAGATCGTGTCCGTCAATGCAAATCCGTCCTTCGGTTGGATCATAAAGACGCGGAATAAGATACGTGATGGTTGTTTTGCCCGCGCCGCTCGGACCGACGAGCGCGGCAAGTTGTCCCGCTTGAATTTCAAAATTCACATCGCGCAACGCCCAGCGCCGAGTTGCTTTGGGCGCGAAGGTTTCTGAAAATTTTTGTCCATTGCCGGGAACCGATTGCGCCATCGTTTGGATGATTCGCATCTCGCGGCCGTTGCCCGGCATTGGACTCGCGCTGGCTTGCGTTAATTGCGGCGCGTCATTTTGTTCTTCGAGATAAGAAAAGGAAAGTTTATCGAATTGAATGTTCCCGCGCATCGTTTTCAATTCGACGGCGTTCACGCGATCTTGAATTTCAATCGGCAAATCCAACACTTCAAACACGCGCTCGAACGAAACCAACGAGGTCGCGAAATCAACGCGCGCGTTGACGAGCGTCGCGATCGGTCCATACAATTGCGTCAGATACGCGGCGAACGCGACAATCGTGCCAATCGTAAACGCGCCTTGCAACACGAGCGAACTTCCCGACCACCACACGAGCGCGGTGCCGAGCGCGCTCACCAAACCGAGCGCCATAAAAAACCAGCGTCCGATCAACGCTTGTTTGATGCCAACGTCGCGCACGCGCTTGGCGCGGTCGCTGAATTTCGCGTTTTCTTCGCGCTGACGACCAAATAATTTTACCAACAACGCGCCGCTCACGTTGAGCGTTTCGTTCATCAATCCGTTCATCTCCGCGTTGAGATCCATTTGTTGACGAACAATTTCGCGCATCAAATTTCCAATGCGGCGCATCGGCAATACAAACAACGGCAAAATGATCAGCGCGAGAATTGTTAATTGCACGTTGAGCGAAATCATAATGAACAATGTCGCGACGAGTTGAAACGCGGAGGTGATTAGGGATACGAGCGTGGTCGAAACCGCGCGTTGCGCGCCGATCACGTCGTTGTTTAGCCGCGACATCAACTCGCCCGTTTTGGTGTGCGTAAAAAAACGGAGCGACATTTTTTGCAAATGCGCGTACAACGCTTGCCGCAAATCCGCGATAATTCCTTCACCGATGCGCGAGATGAGCCACCGTTGACCGACGCCGATCAATCCGTCGAACAAGGGAATCGTCACGAGTCCGAGCGCGAGCAGCGTCAGACGATCCGCGTCGCGCTGCGGCAGAACGTGGTCAATCAAATCGCGATACAACAGCGGCGGAATCAACGCGATCAGCGATGAAATAAAAATCGCGCCGAGCGCGAGCGCGATCAGCGCGGCATAGGGTTTGCCGTAGCGCGCGACGCGGCGCACTAGATCGCGCGTGAGATTGGGTTTGCTTTTGTCGTCGCCGCGCATAAACGTGAACATCGCGCCGCCGCCGTGTCCGTGTGTCATCATCATGTAAACACTCTCCGCAGATTACAATCCATACCACGACTTACTCAAACGTTTTGCTTCCGCGACAAAAAATTTTTTCACTTGCTCCCACTCTACGTGTCTCAGTAATGCAGGTGAATCTTGTCCTTCGACATAATCGAAATAAACTAGAAGACGCCACATGGACGTTCTCAAATTCTAACTTGTCATCCATGAGCGGATAACCATATCCAAAAAAGCCAGTCCTTACATTGTGCGCAGTGAAAACCAGCGGGCCGGTTGTGCTTGTGATCATAGCATCCACATCTCCAAAAGTAGAAATAATTTCATTTCGGGAATCACCCAGTAATTCGTCTTCTTCAGAAAAAAAATCTAGATCCTCAGATACGCGATGACCCAATTGTAAAGCGATTGCCGTGCCGCCTCCAAGATAGAACCGTTTTGAATAAAGTTGCTTTCCGACTTGTTGAATCACGCCAAGCATTTCTCGCGAGATCGTTTCAAGATGCGGGTCAATCAGTGAGGCCAAATCCCTTCACCTCGCTTGATCGGTTCAACGTCTAATACGATCCGCCAATAGTTCAAACGGACCTTGAGCATTCTCCCCCAGCTCCATTTATGAAACCAATCTTTTATTTGGGTAACTCTAAAGCGCGCAAACAACCAGCGTAATTCCTCGCGACCGCCCCACGCGAGCGTGCGCTCGATCACCAAGTCCGCATTTTTTTCTGCGTCGAGATTTTCAAATGTGTACTCTTGAAAAAAAGGTTTGAGCGTGATCGGAATCTGCGCGTCCATCTGAATCACATTCTACCATCATTAGGACGTGTATGCAAAAAGATTTATTTTCGCTCGTTTCGATGAAAAATCTTGCTGCGAAATGGTCTAGAATCCTGCACGAAGATTTTGCATACACGCCCTAGATAAAGTGCGTCAATCACGCGCGCGGCGCGCTAACCGTTACAAATATTTTCCGCGCGCTTAATCGTCGCTCGCGACCGCGCGCGCGTAAAATTCCAACGCGCGCGCAAGTTCGGACGCGTCGAAATCGGGCCACAACGTCGGCGTCGAATAAAAAACGCCGCGCGCGGCTTGCCATGGAAAAAAATTTGAGAGGCGTTGTTCGCCGCCGGTGCGAATGACCAAATCCATATCGCCCAAGCCCGCGGTGTACAAAAAACGCTCGAGCAAATTTTCGGAGAGCGCGTCCGCGTGAACGCGTTGCCGCAAAATCTGCTGCGCCGCGCGTAAAATTTCCATGCGCCCGCCGTAATTGAACGCAACATTCAAGATGTAGCGATCATTCGCGCGCGTTAGTTCAACCGCGCGCCTAACTTTATTTGCCAAATTTTGTGGAATGCCATCCAGCGAGCCGCTGTGAACAAGGCGCACACCTTGCGCGTGAAAATTTTTTGTTTCGTCTTCGATCACTTGACCCAAGATTTCAAAAAATCCGTCCACTTCGTCTTTGGGTCTGCCCCAATTTTCGGTCGAGAAAACGTAAAGCGTTACGACGCGAATGCCCGCGCGTTGGCACGCGTCAAGCGCGCGGCGAACGTTCTGCGTACCCGCGCGATGGCCTTCTAATCGCGGCAAGCCGCGCTGATTTGCCCAGCGCCCGTTGCCGTCCATCATAATCCCGATATGACGCGGCGCTTGGACTTGAACCTCGCGCTCCAAAAATGTCTTGGGTAACTGGATCATTCGATTTTGATTAGCGTCGCTAACTCGTTTGCCACATCCAGATTCGCGCGGAGCGGATCAATCGCGAGATGAATAAAAAATTCTTGATTCCCATCCGCGCCGGTGATCGGCGAACGACAAAGTCCGAGCACGCGCCAATCGCGTTGGAGCGCGTGATCGGCAATTTTTTGAATTGTTTGCGCGTGCACGCGCGGATCGCGTATGATTCCGCCTTTGCCGACTTGTTCGCGACCGGCTTCAAATTGCGGTTTGATCAGCGCAATCACTTCGCCCCACGGTTGCAAAAATTTTTGCGCGACCGGCAAAACCAACGTGAGCGAAATGAAAGACACGTCAATCACGGCAAGGTCAACCAATTCTTCCAACGCTTGCAATTGGCGAATGTTAACGCGATCCATTACAATGACGCGCGGGTCCGCATGTAATTTCCACGCGAGTTGTCCATAGCCCACATCAATCGCGATCACGCGACTGGCGCCGCGCTGCAACAAACAATCCGTGAACCCGCCATTCGACGCGCCGATATCCGCGCAGACCATCGCGACCGGATCAATTTTGAAATGCGCGAGCGCGCCTTCTAATTTTTGTCCGCCGCGACTTACATATTTGACCGGCTCCTTGACTTGAATCACAGCATCAACCGGAACTGGCATCCCGGCTTTCAGCGCGACCTGACCGTTCACTTGCACGCGCCCCGCCATTATCAATGCTTGCCCGCGTCGGCGCGATTCAACCAACTCGCGTTCAAGGAGCAATACGTCGAGCCGTTGTTTTTTCTCGCGCGACGGAGCGCGTTTTTGCGCGCGCTCGGTAATCGCCACTGGCTTGTTCATTCACTACCCAAGATAAACTCTTTGCGAACAAAAGTCAAACAATCTTTTGACTTTTCTAATTAGCGCGCGTATGATGACAAACCATTGGAGACTTATGCTTCTACAAATTCTCAAAGCGATGCGTCCCAAACAATGGGACAAAAATTTTTTGCTTTATCTGCCGTTTGTGTTCACGCTCCGTCAAGTGTGGCAACCGTTCACCGATCTAATGTGGAATTTGTTTTTTACCGCGACAGCGGCGTTTGTTTTGTTCTGTGCGCTCTCCGGTGCGGTTTATCTCATCAACGATCTCGCGGACATAGACAAAGATCGCTTACATCCCACCAAAAAATTTCGCCCGCTCGCCTCCGGCGCGCTCAAGCGCGATCACGCATTGGTCGCGACGATGGGGTTGGTCGCGATTGCTTTGCCGCTCGCGTTCATCCTCGATCCGATTTTCGGATTGATCGCGCTGGCGTATTTTGGATTGATGTTATTTTATTCGTTCGCGCTAAAAAATATCGTATTGATTGATGTGTTCACCGTCGCGCTCGGATTTGTTTTGCGCGCGGTCGCGGGCGCGGCGGCAATTCACGTCCGCGCGTCCCCATGGCTGTTTGTCTGCACGTTGCTCGTCGCGCTCTTTGTGAGTTTCGGAAAACGGCGGCACGAATTAATTTTGATG
>JACQEA010000094.1 GCA_016200825.1 Chloroflexota bacterium
GTCATTCGATCCGCGTACATAATCACTTGCCCGTTCACGTGCCGCGCCGCGCGCCCAATCGTTTGAATCAGCGATGTTTCACTCCGCAAAAATCCTTCTTTGTCCGCGTCGAGAATCGCGACGAACGAAACTTCCGGCAGGTCTAATCCTTCGCGCAACAAATTAATGCCGACGATCACATCGTACACGCCGAGCCGTAGATCGCGCAAAATTTCCACGCGTTCGAGCGTTTGCACTTCGGAATGCAAGTAATGCACTTTGATTCCAACATCGTGCAAATAATCCGCCAAATCTTCCGCCATTCGTTTCGTCAGCGTCGTCACGAGCACGCGCTCGCCGCGCGCCACGCGCGTTTTTATTTCCGCGATCAGATCGTCAATCTGCCCTTTGCTCGCGCGCACAATGACTTCGGGATCGATCAAACCGGTCGGGCGGATGATTTGTTCGGCAACTTGCGCGCTGATTTTTAATTCGTACGCCGCGGGCGTCGCGCTAACAAAAATGCACTGCTGAATTTTTTTCTCGAACTCTTCAAATCGCAACGGACGATTATCCATCGCGCTTGGCAAACGAAAACCATAATCCACCAGCGTTTCTTTGCGCGCGCGGTCGCCGTTATACATCCCGTTGATTTGCGGCACGGTCATATGCGATTCGTCAATGAACATCAGAAAATCGTCGGGAAAATAATCGAGCAGGGTCCACGGCGGCGAGCCGGGCGCGCGTTGCGCGAGCGGGCGCGAATAATTCTCGATCCCACTGCAATAACCGACCTCGCGCAGCATTTCCAAATCGTACTTGGTGCGTTGTTCGATGCGTTGTGCTTCCAACAATTTGCTTTGCGCGTTGAAGGTTTGGATTTGCGTTTGCAATTCGCGCTCGATGTCATCCAGCGCGGCGGCAAGTTTATCTTGCGGCGTGATAAAATGTTTCGCGGGGTACACTTCAATCGCGTCGAGCGTCTGAATGATTTCGCCGGTCGTCGTATCCACTTCGCTGATGCGATCAATCTCATCGCCGAAAAATTCGATGCGATACGCGTGCGTCCCGTACGCGGGCGCCACTTCGAGCGTGTCGCCGCGCACGCGAAATTTGCCGCGCGCGAGTTCGTAATCGTTCCGTTCGTAGTGAATTTCCACGAGATGACGAATCACCCGGTCGCGATTGCGCGGTTCGCCGCGTTTCAAATTGAGCGCGACGCGCCCGAATTCTTCCGGCGAGCCCAAGCCGTAAATGCACGACACCGACGCGACGATCACAACATCGCGCCGCGACAACAATGAACTCGTCGCGGCGAGTCGCAGGCGGTCAATTTCTTCATTGATGCTCGAATCTTTTTCGATGTAGAGATCGTGTTGCGGCACGTACGCTTCGGGCTGATAGTAATCGTAGTACGACACAAAATATTCGACTGCGTTGTGCGGAAAAAATTCGCGGAATTCGGAATACAATTGCGCGGCGAGCGTTTTGTTGTGCGCGATCACGAGCGCGGGCTTTTGCACTTGTTCGATGATCGCCGCCATCACAAACGTTTTGCCGGTCGCGGTTGCGCCGAGCAGAGTTTGAAATTTTTTATTATCGCGCACGCCATGCGCGAGCAGATCAATCGCGGCGGGCTGATCGCCGGTCGGTTGAAAGGGAGAGATAAGTTTGAAATCGGGCATAGGTTCCAATCGTGCGACGGGAGGTTTTCTCAAAATGTAGAACTCACCGTCATGCTGAGCGGAGCGAAGCATCTTGTTGCTACAAAGAGCTAGGGGTTCTCTAAAGGAATAACAAGACCCTTCCATTCGCTCAAGGTGACAAAACGATTTTTACGATAGCTTCTCGAATTTATCGTGTTGAGAATTTATCGCCCAAGATTATATCACCGAGACGCGGATTCTTCAACGCGTTGATCCGCTCGACGTCATTGCGAGCGAAGCGAAGCAATCTCCTTGTAACTTGGGGATTGCTTCGTCGCAAAAAATGCTCCTCGCAATGACGCGTTGGGTGTTACGCGGTTTGTCAATAGACTTTGCACAAGCCGTGTTGTCGGCGCAGAAAAAAACTCGCCCGCGTGTTTGCGCGGGCGAGCGAACGTTTCGATGCGGGCGAATTTTATTTGGACAATGAAAGTTTTTCATCCTCCCACGCCACGGGCGAGACGTCGCCCAAAATTTTGCGTAAGCCGGTTCCGTCCGCGTTCATGACCAACAGATCCCAACTTCCCAAGACCGGGGAGCGCAAGAAAATTGTATTGCCTTCCAGCGACCACACGCCGTCCACATGCAGGACGGGACCTTTCGTGAGTTGCGTTTTGCCACTGCCATCCACGTTGACGACAAACAAATGTTTGATGCCATCCACATCGCGTTGATACAAAATCTTTTTTCCGTCACGCGACCAACTTGGCACTGCGCCCACATCATCGGTCACGCGTACCGGAGTTCCGCCGGTCGCTTTGATACGAAAGATTCCACACGTTGAGCCTTGACACGTGTCATACGCGATTTCAGTATCATCCGCCGACCACGTGGGATGATCGCCGATTGTTAGCGTTTTGAGATTTGTGCCATCCGGCAAAATTGTTTTTACAAATGAATTTCCGATTTGCAGTAGAGGGCGCAACAATTTCGGAACCGGAATTGTGGGAATGGGAGTCGCGCCGGGCAAGAGTGGAAAAAAGAAAAACCTTTTCGGCGCCGCCGCGCCCCCTGGTGTTGTGCGCTCAACAAATGCAATCGTTTTGCCGTCGTGCGACCATTCCGGAACACTTGCGCCAGTGCCCGAGACCAATTTTTTGTTGACTGCCCCATCCAAGCTCGCGATGTAGATTCCATCTTGAGCGTGTTCGTAAACAAATTGCGTTCCGTCCGGCGCGAACGATGGCGATAATCCGCGATCAATTAATTTTTTCGCGCCGCCGCCATCGGCGGTCGAAGTCCAAATGTGCGCTTTTTCCGGTTGATCGCATTTCCCATCGCATTGACTGTAAACTACTTTATTCGTTTTCGTCGCGACCGGCGCGGTTGTATTCGTTGGCGCAGCCGGAGGAACTTGAGTTTGATTTTGCGCGGGTTGCGCGGGTTGCGCGGACACTGCCGTTGGCGCCGGTGCAGATTGGCACGCACTCGTCAGCGCGACGGCAACCGCGCATGCGAACAATAAATAAAGGTGTTTCATTTTTCTCCTCTCCTCGAATATTTTCGTGTTCGACCTAATCGGATTTTTCATCGTGGGCGAATCGCCTCCCATAATCATTTGATTCTCAAACGGCGCGATTAGCGCCGCGCCGCGATGGTGGGTGTGGCGACAAGTTGTTCAATGCCCGGAAATAAACCGGAGGTCAATACAAAGATGATGATCGCAATCGAAAGGATCGCGATCGCGAGACCGCCCGCAATGAATCGAACCAGCATTGAAATGTCAAACGGTTCGCGCGGCAAGTTAGAGGATCGAGTGGGGGTGTTGCGCATCTGGAAATGATTATAGGTCAATTCAATTTAGAAATCAATAATACTTTTGACTTTATCATTTACCCCTGTTATAGTCGCGGGGATGCGCGTTGCGTTATTTTTAATTACCGCGAGCCCATTTATTTTTTTCGCGCTGTTTCACACCGAACGTGCGCGCGCCCAATCCGGCAATCTGCTGCAAGATTCTACGTTTGATGCATTTTACAATCAGGGCGACGGCAGTTCCGGCGCGTGGAAACCATTCAAGCTCACAAATCCGGGTCCCACCATTTGGAAACATTTGACCGAAGGTTGGCCCAAAGGTCCCTCGGTGTGGATTTACGGCGACGCGAATCAATTCGACGGCGGCGTTTTTCAAACGGTTAGCGTGTCGGCAGGCAAAGGTTATCATTTTGAAATCGCGTGGGCGGTGGTGCGCTATGCCGGCGCAAATGTATGTTGCGATAGCAAACTCGTTCGCCAAGTTGGAATTGATCCGTACGGCGCGACTGAGCCGCGCGCGCCAAATATTATTTGGTCGGACGAATATCGCGGGTCGGGAAAATTTGCGCCGGAGTTGGCGGTGGACGCGCACGCGCGCGCAAATCAGATCACGGTCTATTTGCGCGCGCGCAACGAATATCCCGATTCGCGCGCCGAAGTTTTTTTTGACACCGCCACGTTAGAAGAAAATGGCGCGCCGCCCATCGCGATTGCGCCGCCGACTGCAACCCAAACATCGAGCGCGATCACGCGCGCCAGCGCGACCATTCCGCGCCCACGCGTCGCGAACGCGGCAACGCTCACGCCAACCGCATCCCGCGCGATCACTGAAACGCGCACCCCAACCGAAACGCGCGCGCCGCGCGCAACTTCAAGCGCGCCGGTGGAAGAATCAAATGGATCGTTTGCAAATCTCGCGCTGCCATTTGCAGTGGGAGGATGTTTATTGATTGGAATACTCGCGCTCGCAGGCGTTGGTTTTTTTCTCTTGGCAAAGCAAAACGCATGAAATTGTTTTTCAGATTACTCGGCGCGTTGATCGCGCTGGTGCTCCTCGCGCCAATTTTATTTTCCGATTCGCGCGCGCGCGCGCATCCGCCCGTGCAAGGTCCGCCGTTTCCAAAGTTCAATCTCAAAGATCCGTGCCCGCGCGATCCAAACAATCTTATTTTCAACGGCACGATGCGCGATGAACATAGTTTCCAGTTCGGCTCGCTCGCGGATGGCTGGGACGCTTTTATTTATTCCGGCGCGCCGCCCGCGTTTCGGCGCGTAGATAATGAAGGCATTGATGGAACCGATTCGCAACAAATTTTTTCCACCAATACGTTTGATGCGGGAATTTTTCAAACCGTACGCAATCTGCAACCCGGCACGTACTATTTGTTTCGCGTGGGCTATAGTCTCGCCGCGAAATCATTCGGCGGCGGCAATCAACGCGTCGATTCAATCGGCAGACAAGTGGGCGTGGATCCAACCGGCGGAACGGACGCGCATTCGGCGAACATCATTTGGGGTCCCGAATATTTTAACGGCATCGGCGCGTTGAATCTGCCGGAGATGACGATGATTTTTTCCGCGCGCGCCGATCGCGCGACAATTTTTTTGCGCGCGCTCGCGCGCGATGGCTCGGGTGGAGAAAATCGCGTGTGGTTCGATGCCGTGTGTATGGAAGCGCGACCGGAAATTCCGCCCGCAACTCTCGCGCCACCGCCCACCGCAACAAGTGCAGCGCCGACCGCGCGACCAACGGCGACGCGCATCTCCGCAACGCGCGCGCCCGCGATTACTTTTACGCGTACGACGACGCCGACCAAAACAAAAACACCGACGCCGCGCGCATCGGCAACGGCAACCGCGCCGCCGTTGCGCGCGCGGCCGCAAGCGTCCGAATCGAATGATTTTATTTTTCAATTCGCGCCGGATATGTTGACGGGGCTTGGGA
>JACQEA010000495.1 GCA_016200825.1 Chloroflexota bacterium
TCGCCGCCTGCTTCGGGGAGCGAAGAAGAGTTGGAAGAAATCACGGGCGCGCCGCTTTGCATCGCTTCAAGAATTGGCAGTCCGAAACCTTCATAGAGTGACGGATAAACAAAGAGCGTCGCCATTCCGTACAGCGCGGGCAAATCTTCTTCCGCGATAAAATCCATCACCCGAACGCGCTCGCGCAAGTGCAAACGCGCAATCGTTTGGAAAATTTCGTCGTACATCCAACCCTTGCCGCCGACAATTCGCAATTGGTAATTGGTCATTGGAATTTTTGCAAACGCTTCGATGAGACGCGCATAGTTTTTGCGCGGTTGGAGTGTGCCAACGGAAAGAATATACGGCGTATTCAAATCGTACTTGGCGCGCACACGCGCGCGTTCCGCGTCCGAAATGTCCGCGCGAAAACGCGCGTCGGCGGCGGAATAGAGCACGCGAATCTTTTGCGCGGGAATACCGTACACATCCACTAAATCGCGTTGCGTGCTTGCCGCGTCCGCGAGAATCAAATCCGCGCGGTTCAGCGCGCGCGGGACGGCACGATTGAGATAATTGAGCAACGGCGCGGGAAAATATTCGGGGACGCGCACGTACGATAAATCGTGTACGGTGACAAGCGCGCGGCGCGCGCGCGTCGGCGGCAAAAGAAAATCGGGCGAATAAAAAACGTCCACCGTGCCAATGAACGCTTCGACGAACAACGGCACGCGCGCGCGCTGCCACAACGCGGCGAGATAACGTTCGGTGATGGGCGCGCGGCGAATCGAAAAATTGCGCGGAAAGGCGAAGGAAAGTAATTCAGGACGCGCATCGCGCGGCACAAACAAAACGTACGCGTTCTCCGCGTCCACACGCGATAACGCGCGGACAAGTTCCCGCGCGTATCGTCCAATCCCCGCGCGTTCGCGCGCGGCAGAAGTGAAATCAATTCCAATGTGTAGTCGCATAGTCGGATAGTTCGAATAGTCTGATAGTCCTTTAGTCTAATAGTGTGCATGTCGTACTAACTCTTGACTACAGGACTGCAAGACTACTAGACTACAAGACCACAAGACTACCAGACTCACTAAATATCGCGATAAGTGTACAACCGATTCGCGCCGAAATTCCAAAACAACACGACGAAAATCGCGGCGGCTTTGGCAAGATTGTAATCGAGCGGATGATCGAAGCGTGGACCAAAAACAAACGCGTCGGTTGAAAGAAAAACGACTTGATTGATGCCCAGCCCGATCAAATTTACGAGCAAGAACTTGCCAAACGAAATATGCAACGCGTGATCGCGCGATTCGGGAAACGTCCACAAACGGTTCCACGTAAAGTTGCTGATGATCGCGCTGCAAACGGAAACGAGATTGGAAATAAATTTGCCCCAGCCAACGCCGAGGATCAAAATGTTCAACACACTGAAATCAACGACCGCGCCGATTGCGCCGACGACCGCAAATTTCAGAAAACGCGTGAGTTCGATATGATGAGTTGCGACAAGCGCATTGATTTTAGTCAACAAAGTTTCCTCGTCAAAAATTATTTTGTCTCGGCGGCATTTTGATTGAGCCATGCGGCTATGCCTAACCCAATCCCCACTTGCATTTGCATCGCATGCACAAACAAATTATCGAACGAATTGTGCACCGTCAATCCGACCACCATTCCCAATAATCCCGCCGCTAACGCGCGATTCATTCCCCGCGTCGCGCGCACCGCGCGCCACCCGTGCCAAAACGCCGCGCCCCACAAAATAATATACGCGAGCGCGCCCGCGAGTCCCGCTTCCGCCGCGACATTCAAAAAATAATTGTGCGCGTGACCGAGTGGATCGCTCCAATGCGGCAAGGCAACGCGCGGATACGCGATAGCGTAATTTCCAAAACCGATTCCGCGCCACGGCGACGACGCGAACATTTCAAACGCGGCTTGCCAATGCGCCATGCGCTCCACAATCGCGAAATTCGCGTCGTCCACTTTGACGCCGCGCACGTCGAACACGCCAAAATAATTCGCGATGCCTTCGAATCGTTCCGCGACGATGGACGGAATAATATTGAGACTGCTCAAAAAAATTATGGCGGCGATGATCAGCACGACGACGAGCGAAAAAATAAACGCGCGGCGGCTCTGCACGATAACCGTCACGACTAACGCCGCGCCCACACCTAACCACGCGCCACGCGACCAACTCATCGCGAGCGCGGCGAGCATCGCGGCGAATGCAACGAACGCGAGCGTTGAGAAAGTCAGCGTAGAAAATTTCCGTCCTCCGTCCATCGTCCTCCGTCCAACGGATGACTGATGACTATTGACTGCAATCACCACGCCAAACGCAACTGGAACGACCAGCCCCAAATATCCCGCGTATGGATTTGGTTGTTCGAATGTGCCGTACGCGCGAATGAATTGATTAAAGAGCGTGAACCCTTCGGGTCCCACTTTGAAAAGAAATTGGTAAATTCCAATCGCCGCTTCGCTGATCCCCGCGCTAAATAGTACGACCAAGACGCGCGCGAGTTTCGTTTCATCTAAATTATTCGCGACGAAAACGTACAGCGCGAACATCTCGGCCCATTTCACAAATTCTTTCAGCGCGAATTGCATATTCTCCGCGACGGTGAAGGAGAGAAATGCCGCGCCGAGAAAAAGCATAAACGGAAATGTGAGCGGCGGAAACGCGACGCGAATCGCTCGTTCGCGCGCGATCATGCGCGTCAGCCACAAAATCAAAACAACTGCGACCAAAAAATCTGCCGCGGTGAGATTCGCGACGCTCACCTGAACTGGAAACCACGCGCCGTACGGAATCGCGAGAATGAGCGCGTACAGCGCGAGTTCATGCCAACGTAACAGCGCAACGAGCGCAATCGCGCCGCCGATGACGAGAACCGCGTACGTGAGCGGCAAGATTATTAGCGCGAGGGCGATAGACGCAAGCGCGAACAAAATCCAAATTCGATTATGATCGCGGCGAAAAATTGTTGTTGGCATTTTTCTAGTCTGATAGTCTTGTGGTCTTGTAGTCATATAGTCTTGTAGTCTTATAGTCACTTAGTCATGCAGGCACGTAGTCTAAACTCCATATGACTAACCGACTATTAGACCAACCGACTACAAGACCAAGTGACTACCAGACTACCCGACTATCTTTTTCTTAAAATACTCCACCGTCTTTTCCAATCCTTCATCCAACGATACGCGCGGTTCCCAATTCAACACGCGCTTCGCTTTCGAAATATCGGGACAGCGCCGATTCGGATCGTCCACGCCGCGCGGTTGAAAAATTATTCCCGCTTTATTTCCTGTGAACGCGTTTATTTTTTCCGCGAATTGCAACACCGTCATTTCATTTGGATTGCCGAGGTTGACAGGCGTTCTTTCATCCGATGCGAGCAAGCGCGCGATGCCTTCGACCAAATCGCTGACGTAACAGAACGAGCGCGTTTGTTTTCCGTCGCCGTGAACGGTGAGCGCCTCGCCGCGTATCGCTTGTCCGATAAAATTCGGGACGACGCGACCATCGTCAATCGCGTTGCGCGGACCGTACGTGTTGAAAATTCGGACGATGCGCGTTTCCAAATTATGCGCGCGCGCGTACGCCAGCGTCATCGCTTCCGCGAACCGTTTTGCTTCATCGTACACGCCGCGCGGTCCGATCGGATTCACGTTGCCCCAATAATCTTCGCGTTGCGGATGCACGAGCGGATCGCCGTACACCTCGGACGTGGACGCGAGCAAAAATCGCGCGCCCTTGGCGCGCGCGAGTCCGCAGGCTTTGTGCGTACCGAGCGCGCCAACTTTCAACGTCTGAATCGGAAATGTGATGTACGCTTTGGGACTCGCGGGCGACGCGAAATGCAACACCGCGTCGAGATAGCCTTCGACGCGAATATAGTCGGTCACATCTTGCCGCATGAATTTGAATCGCGGGTGATGCTGCAGATGCGCGATATTATCGGGACTGCCCGTGAGGAAATTATCTACCGCGATTACGTCTTCGCCGCGCGCCAAAAAATAATCGCAGAGGTGCGAGCCGATAAAGCCCGCGCCGCCCGTAACGAGGATTCGCATCGGTGTTTATACCTCCACAAGCAATGCGATGGATTTAGTGGGAGCAATATACTACAGCAGAAAAAAAATGACAAATGAGCA
>JACQEA010000095.1 GCA_016200825.1 Chloroflexota bacterium
GCGAACGACACGATCACGCCGCTGTGGGCGATGGGCGCGGAAGTGACGCTGAAAAGCAAAGCGCGCGGCGAACGCACGATTGATTTCGCGGAATTTTTTCGCGGCGTTCGCAAAACCGCGCTTGCGCCGGACGAAATGCTCACCGAAATTTCTTTTCCCGCGCTCAAAGAAAATGAAGTCGGAACATTTATCAAATTAGGTTTGCGCCGCGCGCAAGCGATCTCGGTTGTGAATGTTGCGGTCGTTGTTGGATTCAAGTCGAATGTCCGGAGTCCAATGTCCAAAATCGAGAGCGCGTGGATTACGTTGGGTTCGGTTGCGCCAACCATTGTCGCCGCGGACGACGCGCAAAAGTTTCTCGTTGGCAAAATGCTGACCGATGAAAACATCGCGCGCGCCGCGCAGCTCGCGCAAAACGCCGCGCGACCGATTGACGATATTCGCGGCACCGCCGATTATCGCCGCGCGATGGTGCGCGTGCTCGTCGCGCGCGCGTTGCGGCAATTGCGCGACGGATTGGAACGCGCGGATTTTCCAGAAAAGCCGGTGATGCTCTGGGGCGCGACAAATGGAAGATTCAAGCCGCACGACCACGCGACCGAAGTTCATCGCGCAGATGATTTGATTGAGACGCGCGTGAATGATGTGAAACTGTCCGCGCGCGGGAGCGAAAAATCGTTGCTCAGATTTTTGCGCGAGGATTTGAATTTGAACGGCACGAAAGAAGGTTGCGCGGAAGGCGAATGCGGCGCGTGCACAATTTTTTTAGATGGCATCGCGGTGATGAGTTGTTTGGTGCCGGCCGCGCGCGCCCATCACGCGAAAATCGTGACGGTAGAGGGATTGGCGCGCGACGGCGAACTGCATCGCGTCCAACGCGCGTTTATCGCGCACGGCGCGGTGCAATGCGGTTATTGCACGCCGGGTTTTGTCATGAGCGGCGCGCAATTGCTAACCGAAAATCCGTCGCCCGCGCGCGCGGAGGTAATGCACGCGCTGACCGGCAATTTGTGTCGTTGCACGGGTTATTACAAAATTATTGACGCGATTTCCAGCGCGGCAAAGGAGCAAACGCCATGAGAATTTTTCGTTTCTTATTTGGCATCATCGTCATCTTGTTGGGCGGATTGTTGTTGCTCGTGTCGAGCGGTTGGGTGACGCTGAGCGCGACGGATCTCGCGGGCAGCGCGTTGATCTTGAGCGCAATTTTATTTTGGGGACCCGGCATCGCGTGGCGACAAAAAACGCCGTGGCTCACCGCGCTTTTTATTCCCGGCGCGATCGCGTTCACCGTGGGCGCGTTGATCATGTTCACCGGTCGCACCGAATTTGGACGCTGGTCGTATTTGTGGACGTTGCTTCTCGTCGCGTTAGGTTTCGCGTTTATCGCGATGTATTATTTGGGTCCGCACGTACGCGGCTTGTTGTTCACGGGCGTGATCGTCGGCGGCACGGGAATTATTTTGCTCGCGATTTTCGGCTCGTTGTTTGGAACGGGAACAACCGCCGATATTTTGGGTCCCGCGTTGTTGATTTTATTTGGCGTGTTGCTCGCGTTGAGCGCGCTCGTGACGCGCAAAACGTAAATTGAATCGCGCGCGCGATGTCCGCCGCGCGCAAGGAGTCATGATGGTCAGCGACAATCAAAATTTCAATCGGCGATTTGGTTCACTCGCGTGGGGCGCGTTTTTTATTTTGCTGGGCGTCAGCGCGTTGTTGCGCCTGCCGAACGGAACGAATTTGTTCGGCATCGGAATTATTTTGCTCGCGTTGAACGCGGCGCGCGCGTTGAACGGACTCCGCGTCCGCGCGTTCACGCTGACACTCGGCGTTATCGCGTTGGGCTTGGGCGCGATGGATTTATTGCGCGCGTTCAACATCGTTACAACAAATGTGCCAACGTTGCCGATCCTATTGATCGCGATAGGTGCGATGTGGTTGGCGCGCGGCTTGCGGCGCAGTTGAAACGAAATTAAGAAAAAGCGTCCACGAAAAACACGAAAGGACACAAAAACTCTATCGGATCCTTCGCGGTTTTTCGTGTGTTTCGTGGATAAATATTATTGCGGATAATGTCTAATGACTAAACCAAAATCAAAACCAATCGCCACGCTGTCCTTTGAAAAAATATTTTCTGAATTGGAAGAGAACGTGAACAAATTGGAAGCGGGCGATCTATCGCTCGACGAATCACTCGCGCTTTTTCAACGCGGGATGGAATTGGCAAAGCAATGCGGCACGATGTTGGACGCGGCGGAATTGCGCGTGAAAGAATTGTCGCCGCGCGGGGATGAGATGGATGACGTAGAGTTGAACGAGGAAGAGGGGTGAGCAGTGATCAGTGATCAGTTATCAGTGAGCAGTTTTCAGTAAGCAGTTTTTAGTTTTTACTAAATACTCTCAACAGATGGCTGATGTCTAATGACTAGTGACTAACGACTAATGACTAACGACTAATGACTAATGAATGACTTTTTCGCGAATCGGATTCTCCAAGCCACCGGTTTTGTTTGGATCTTTACGCAAATTCTCAAAGTGCTTGTGGATCGCGCGCGGCACGGCAAATTAAATTTGCGCCTCTTGGCCAGCGCGGGTGGAATGCCGTCGTCGCATTCGTCCGCGGTGTGCGCGCTCGCGACGAGTATCGCGATCAGTGAAGGTTTGCGGTCAACGATGTTCGCGTTAGCGTTCGTGCTTGCGCTCGTGGTGATGTACGACGCGGCGGGCGTGCGCCGCGCGGCGAGCATTCAAGCGCGCATTCTCAATCAGATCATTGATGAACTTTTTCAAGGTCATCCCATTTCTGAAACGCGTTTGCGCGAATTGTTGGGGCACACGCCGATCGAAGTTTTTGTTGGCGCGGGCTTGGGAATTTTTGGCGCGTGGTGGTGGTTCAAAGGATGACGATAGACGATGGACGGTTGACCAAGTTAGACGGTCTACTGTCCATCGTCCGTCGTCTTGTGGTGAAGAATTCAAATCACAACGACAACTCAAAACTCAAAGATAACAAGACTGGCGGAGGACGATCACTGGTGGTTTGCGACGCGCGCGTGGTCGCTGCTCAATCTTTTGGATCGCGTGGTCGCGCGTGATCACGCGGAAATTCTCGACGTGGGTTGCGGCGCGGGAAATATGATTCATCATCTTGCGCGATATGGTCGCGTGCGCGGGATTGAAGTAGATGCGCGCCCGGTCGCGCAAGCGATTGCACGCGGCTACGATGTGCGTCAAGGCGATGCGACGCGCGGAATTGATTTTCCCGACGCGTCGTTTGATCTGGTCACCGCGCTCGACGTGATCGAGCATGTGGATGATGACGCGGCGATTCTGCGCGAGGCGCATCGCGTTTTGCGCGCGAATGGAACACTCGCGATCACCACGCCCGCGTTTCAAGCGTTGTGGAGTCACAACGATGTGCTGAACGGACACAAGCGCCGTTACGCCGCGCGCGATCTGCGCGCGCGCGTCGAGCGCGCGGGATTCCGCGTGCACAGATTATCGTACGGA
>JACQEA010000493.1 GCA_016200825.1 Chloroflexota bacterium
TCTGCGCCGCGTCGATCAATTCGCGGCGTTGGTTGAAACGACGCGCGATATCGCGCTGCAAAGTGATCTCGCGTCTTTGCTCGAATTAATTGTAGGACACGCGATTCGGTTGCTCGGCGCGTCGCGCGGCACGATGTATCTTTATGATCCGGTGCGGAATCAAGTTGAACTGACCGTCGAACAAGGCGGGTTCAACAAAATCAAAACGCGATTGGAAATGGGCGAAGGCGTTGCTGGACGCGTCGCGTTGACGCGTCAGTCGTTGATTGTGGATGATTATCGCGCATGGGAAAATCGTTCCGCGCAGTTTGATGGCTTGCCGATTCGCGCGGTCATGGGTGTGCCGATGTTGTTCGGCGGCGAATTACTCGGCGTGTTGATCGTGAGTGAAGTTGGCAGCGCGGAAAGAAAATTCAACGAGGGCGATGCGCGGCTCTTGTCGCTGTTTGCCGGGCAAGCCGCGAGCACGGTGCACAACGCGCGCTTGATCGAAGAAACGCGCGTGCGCGCCGAACAATTGACGATGGTGTACGACGCGGGCTTGACGCTCAACCGCGTGTTGGACCTCAACGTGCAGTTGGAATTTTTATTGCAGACCGCGATGCGCGCGCTGCGCGCCGAGCGCGCCGAAATTTTTTTGTGGGATGCCGCGCAACGCCACAGCGAAATGAAATTCGCGCTGGGGTTCACGCCGGAGCGTTTACGCGAAATGCAAGCCGCGCGTTTTCCGCTCGACCCGGAAAAAAGTTTGCTGGGCTGGGTGATCGAAAATCATTTGCCGTTGAATGTGCCGGATGTTTTCGCCGATCCGCGCTATATAGTAATTGATCCAGAAATTCAATCCATGTTGTTTGTGCCGGTGCAACATGAACAACAGCTGCGCGGCGTGTTGGCGGCGTTGAGCACGCGGCGTGACGCGTTTAGCGCGCAAGATGAACGCTTGCTGATTCTGTTTTCAAATCAAGTTGCGGTCGCGATGGAAAACGCGCGGCTCTTTGCCGACGCGCGCCAACGCGTGCAAGAACTTACGCTCATCAACCAAATTTCCGCAACGATCAACCAACCGCTGGCGCTCGCGGACGTGCTTAACAATACACTGCGCGAGCTCGCGCGCGCGTTGAAGGTTGATCGCGCCGGACTCGCGGTCTTGGCTGAAAATCGCCGGCACTTGACGGTGATCGCCGAATACAACGCGCTGCCGGGTTCGACCGCGCAGGGAGAAAAAATTCCGGTCGCCGACAATCCTTCGATGGAATTTATTTTGCGCGAACGCCGACCGCTGGCGGTGAGCGATGTCTCCACCGATCCAATGTTAGCGAGCGTCGCGCCCTTGTTGCGCCAAGTCGGCGCGTTGTCCATTTTGATTTTGCCGCTGGTCGTGAACGATCAAGTGATTGGGACAATCGGATTGGACAGCACGCGCGCCGTGCGCGTTTTTACCGACGCGGAAATCGCGCTCGCGCAAACAATCGCGAATCAAGCGCTGGGGACGATTGAACGCGCGCGGCTGTTGGAGCAAATGGAACGCCACGCGGCGCAATTGAGCGCGGTCAATGAATTGGGGCGCGCGGTTGCGGAGACGGTTGATCGCGCGCAGATCTTTCAGCGGGTGTATGAAGCGGCGCGCCGAATATTTCCGGACACGGCGACGATGTTCATCTCGCTGTATGATTCCGCGCGTCAAACCATTGCGGGCGTATTTGGAATGCAAGACGATCAACCGGTGAATGTCGCCGAACTACCGGTGATTCCATTGCTTCCGCCGGGCGAAGGGACGCAGAGTCAAGTAATCCACACTCGCGCGTCTTTGATCGTCAACGATCTCAACGCGCAACTCAAAGACGCGCCGGTCGTTGTGTATGTTGGCACAGAAGGCGATCAAACGCGATCGGCGGTGTACGCGCCGATGTTGAGCAAGGGCAATGTGATCGGTGTGATCCAAATTCAAAGTTACGCGCTCGAACGTTATCAGCCCGCCGACGCGGAATTGTTAAGCGTGATCGCGAACTCCGCCGCGATCGCGATTGAAAACGCGCAATTGTTCAACGAGACTCAACGCCGCTTGGAACAAATGCAAGCGTTGCGCGTGGTGGATTTGGCGATCAAAGGCAGTTTGGATTTGAAATTGACCTTGAGCGTGTTGTTGGAACAA
>JACQEA010000490.1 GCA_016200825.1 Chloroflexota bacterium
CGCGATGGAAGCGCTCGTTGAAGCGAAAGCGCAAGGGCTGACGAAATTTCTCGGCATCACGGGTCACGGTTTGCAAATTCCGTCAACGCATTTGCACGCGCTCTCAAAATTTGATTTCGATTCCGTTTTGTTTCCGATCAATCCAGTTCTATGGGCGAACGAAAATTATCGACGCGAGGCAACGCGTCTGCTCGAACTCGCGCGGCAACGCGATGTAGGCGTAATGATTATCAAAGCATTTTGCAAACGCCCGTGGGGCGAGCGCGCGAAATCGTATCAGACGTGGTACGAACCGTTCGACGATGCGGTTACCCAAGAGCAATGTTTGCGGTTTGCGCTGTCACAAAACGGCGTGACGGGATTGTGCAGCGCGGGCGATACGCGCTTGATCGAAAATATTTTAAACGCGGCGGAAAACTTCGCGCCGATGAGCGAGATCGAGCAGACGCGCGTCGTGAAAGAATTTGCGCGCGAGTACGAGTCGTTGTTTGTGTGAACTGAATGTTCAAGCGTCCGTCTCGGGCGCGTCAATACACGACCCGCGAATGGGTCTCATAACATTTGTTTTTTGTTCTTGCGCCCGTCCTCGGGCGCGCTGGCGATTGAGCAATGACATTCAAACCTGTTCACGTCCCATGTCATCTCTATTTCATCACGGCAACATTAGTCGGTTGGAAACCGCTACTCCGCGAAGACGCTTACGCCAAAATTGTTTTGAATAGCATGGATTGGCTCAGACGCGAGAAACGCTGGTTTCTCTTCGCGTTCTGCCTGATGCCGACTCATTTGCATGCCATCGTGAAACCAATGGTTGAGCGAACCATTTCGCAAGTGATTCAGAATTTTGGATCATTCACCGCGCATGAGATTCTAAAGCACTTGGAATCTGAACGCAGAAATGAATTAGTCGAATTTTTCCATCAAGCCCAAACGCATCCGCAGAAAGAGCATCGCATCTGGCAGAAAATCCAGGCGCAGAATATCTACTCTGAAAATTTTCTCAAACAAAAACTGGAATACATTCACAACAATCCCGTCAGCAAAAAATGGATGCTGGCGGACGAGCGCGCGAATTATCGCTACTCGAGCGCGGGCTATTATGATCGCGGCGAAAAACCGATGATTGAGATTGACGATGTTTGGGAGTATTTTGAGAAATCGGAAGAGACGACCCGAGGACGGGTCTGAAAACTGTCAAATGGTTAAGCGCCCGTCCGCGGGCGCATTTGCGACCTGAGTGAACGGTTTGAAGAACAAAACATGATGGAGGAGAAAAATGTCCAACCCAGTTGATCAATACATCGAATCTCGTCTCGACGATTCCATCGCGGAACTCTCGCGCTTGTGCGCGCAACCGAGTGTGTCCGCGCAAGGACTCGGTGTGAAAGAATGTGTGGAACTCGTCGCGCAAATGGTACGCGCGCGCGGATTTACCGCGCAAGTTCATCCGACGCGCGGTCATCCCATCGTCACCGCCGAAGCGAAAGGCAAAAAAAATAAAACGCTTTTGTTTTACAATCATTACGATGTGCAACCGCCCGAACCACTCGAACTGTGGAACTCGCCGCCGTTCACGCCAACTTTGCGGGACGGAAAATTATTCGCGCGCGGCGTGAGCGATGACAAAGGGCACATTCAATCGCGCTTGTCCGCAATTGACGCGGTGCGCGCGGCGAACAATGGCGAGTTGCCGTGTCATATCAAATTTGTGATCGAAGGCGAAGAAGAAATCAGCAGTGTGAATTTGCCGCCATTTGTTGAACAACACGCGCGCGAACTCGCAGCGGACGCGTGCATTTGGGA
The DNA here is from genome assembly GCA_016200825.1 of Chloroflexota bacterium. Taxonomy (GTDB): domain Bacteria; phylum Chloroflexota; class Anaerolineae; order UBA4142; family UBA4142; genus JACQEA01. The sequence continues at coordinate 1,804 of JACQEA010000490.1, forward strand.
ATCGGGCGGCGTGAATTTTCAGGAACAACCCACATTGATGTTGGGGATGCGCGGAATTTGTTACGTCGAACTTTCAGTCGAATGTTTAACGCAAGATGTGCATTCGGGTCAGGGCGGTTCGATTTTTCCCAACGCCGCGTGGCGACTCACGTGGGCGCTCGCGACACTCAAAGACAAAAACGAACGCGTCCTCATTCCCGGCTTTTACGACGCGATCAAATCACCGACCGCGCGCGATCTGGACATGCTCGCGAAATTACCGGACTCGTCCGCGGATTGGACTCGAATGTACGGCGTGAAAGAATTTTTGAAAGGATTGAAACCGGGCGTCGAGTTGAAACGCGAGCAAGTTTTTGTTCCGACGTGCACGATTTGCGGATTGAACGCGGGCTATCAAGGCAAAGGATCGAAAACGGTTTTGCCCGCGCGCGCAAGCGCGAAAATTGATTTTCGGCTTGTGCCCGACCAAGACCCCGAAGACATCGTTGCGAAATTGCGCGCGCATTTGGACGCGCAAGGATTTTCAGACGTGCGCGTTGATTTTCTTGGCGGCGAAAAACCCGGGCGCACTGATCCCGATCATCCGTTTATCAAACTCGTCGCGGATTGTATGCGCGAAATCTACAACGCCGAGCCGCAACTCTCGCCGATTGTTGGCGGCAGCGGACCGTATCACGCGTTCCTGTACTATTTGCATGTGCCGATCGGAATTTCCGGTGTTGGGCATGCGGGCTCGGGCGCGCACGCGCCGAATGAAAATATGCGGCTCGATTTATTTGTCAAAGGCACACAACACACCGCGCGCGTGATTCAGCGCTTTGCAGAGCGCTGAAAAAATCCCAAAAAACCAAATCCCAACTTCCAACTTTGCGTAAGGAGGCGCGATGGCAGAGAAGCAAAACGCGCAGAGCAAACCGTTTGACATTCGTGAACGCACATTCCTTTTCTCGGTGAATGTTATCAAGTGGATGCGAACTCTGCCGAAAGATTTGGGAACGCAAATCGCGGCGAGACAATTAATTGAATCAGCAACTTCAGTTGGAGCAAATGTTGAAGAAGCAGATGGTGCGGGGACAACTAGAGACCGCGTCAACAAATGGACCATTTCGCGCAAAGAAGCGCGCGAGGCGCGGTATTGGATTCGTGTCATTTGCACGGCAAGCGCCGACTCGCCCGAAGGACGCGCATTGGAACAAGAAAGCACTGAACTGATCAACATCTTGAGTGCATTGATTCA
>JACQEA010000120.1 GCA_016200825.1 Chloroflexota bacterium
CATCTATTCCTTTTCGCATGCGAGGATACCATTTCTGCCGATCAGAAGCAAGTCCACACAAATGAAAATCAATATTCGGACTCTGTTCTCTTCTCGTCCATCAACGCTTTCAACAATCCTTTGCCTTTGTACTTGCCGCGCGAATGCTGCACGTACTCGCGCGTAATCGGCGTCACAACAATCCGGCGCGCGGTCTCATCTATTTCGAAATGAATCCGCGTTCCTTTTTTGATTCCCAACCCGCGTCGAATTGAAATCGGAATCGTAATTCTCCCGCGCGTTCTCAATTGAATGTGCATTCCATTCTCTCCCCTGCTCTCTCGCTCCCGCGCTCCGAATCTCTCTCAGTACTTTAGCAATCGTTCCATCCGCTCGCGGATTACTTCCACCGACGGCAGCATCGCGTTCATTAACTCGACATTGAATGGCACGGGAATATCCAGCGCGCCCATTCGTTCGATCGGCGCGTCGAGAAATTCAAATGCCTGCTGCGCCAGCATCGCGATAATTTCACCGGCGAATCCGCCCGTGAGGGTGTCTTCGTGAACGACCAGCGCCTTCCCGGTTTGTTTCACGCTTTCGAGAACAGTTTCGCGATCCCACGGAATGATCGTGCGCAAATCAATTATTGACACGCGATTTTCAAACGCGCGCGCGGCTTCGAGACAACGATACACCATCGCGCCCCACGTGACGACGGTCAAATCATCGCCGCGCGTCAACACATTCGCGATTCCAAACGGCAAACAATAATCATCGCCCGGATACGCGCGCCGCGCCGGTTCAGTGTCGAGTAGCGCGCGATGTTCGAGAAAAATAGTTGGATCGTCGCCGCGCAACGCGGTGCGCAGCAAACCAACCGCGTCCTCCGCGTTCGACGGCATCGCCACGCGCCAGCCGATTGTGTGCGCGTAAATCGCTTCGCCGGAAATACTATGCCACGGATCGCCGAGCGCGCCAAAAATTTTTTGCGTGAATCCAACCGGGATACGCGCGACGATCGGCGCGGCAAATTTTCCTGCCGTCCGCCAGCGCAGTGAGCCGATGTCGTTGATCTGTTCGGTCGCGGGGTCGGCGTATTTGCGAAATTGAATTTCGGGAACGGGCAACAAGCCCGCGAGCGCCATACCTTGCGCGCGCCCCATAATTCCTTCTTCATTCAACGACGTATCAAAGACGCGCGCCGCGCCAAATTCATTTTGCAAACCTAACGTAACGCGATGCACGCCGCCGCGCGGCCCCACATCTTCGCCGAAAATTAGCACGCGCAGATTTTTTTGCATTTCGATCTGCAACGTCTTGCGAATTGCATCGAGCAAATTGATGCGCGCGCCGCTCGGTTGCGGCGCGGCCGATTCAATCGCGCGCAGCGCATTTTCGGCGCGCAAACCGCCGTGCGCGGGCGCGGCGCCGTTAAAAAAAACATTTTTCGCCGCGTCGCGCGGATTCGGTAGCGGATTTTTTTCTACGTCGCTCAACGCTTGCGACAATTCCTCGCGCGCGTCGCTCAAAATGCCTTGCCATTCGGCTTCGGACAATTGCTGGGGGACGAGAAAATTTTTCAAGCGCGGCAGAGGATCGCGCGTTTTTTCTTCCGCGATCTGCGCGTCGCTTTTGTAGGCGCGCGCATCTTCGCCGTACGTATGACCTTTCAAGCGCGGCACGCGCAAGCGTACGAGCGCGGGACCATTGCCCGCGCGCGCGTGTTGAATCGCGTCTGAAATTTTTTCCGATGCGTCGCGCGGTTCTGTGCCATCGCCATCCAAGACTTTGAGATTACCAAACGCCGCGAGATTTGCCGCGATGTTTCCGTTCGCCGTTTGCAAATTGCTTGGCACAGAAATTCCGTACGCGTTATCCTCGATAAAAAACAGCAGCGGCAATTTCAACGTCGTCGCGATATTGAGCGCTGCCCAGAATCCGTTCGCCGCGATACTGCCATCGCCGCCGCACGCGACCGCAATCGCGCCGTCCCAATCTTTTTCTTTTAACACGCGCGCGCGGTACTGAATCGCTTGCGCCCATCCCGCCGCGGGCGCGTATTGCGAGCCCACATCGCCGGACATCGGCAACGCGACTGCGCGTTTGCGACGCGGCATGTTGAACGACACACCGATGTCGTGCCCCTCGCTCATACTCCCCGCGCGCGCCATTCCGCTCGCGAGCGCTTCGCGCGGCGTGAGTCCGCTCGCGAGCATAAACGGACGCGAACGATAGTACGGATTCGCCGCGTCGTGTTTGTGATCGAGCGCGAGCGCGAGCAACACTTGCGCGAGTTCGTGTCCGCTCGCGGAGAATTGATATTTCACCATCAAGTCCGCGCGCGGATTTTTATCGGGCACGAGTTGTTTTTCTTCCAGCTCATCCAACTCGCGCGATAACAAAACAAACCGCGCGACTTGTTTCCAATCAATATCCATTCTTGTTCCTCGCAGAATTTTTCACCACAAAGGCACAGAGAACACGGAGAGAAAAAAATTTATCCCTGTTCCCTCTGTGACTCTGTGGTTAAATGGTTTTAGAATTTCCAAAAATTATTCCACGCTTCCAACCAATCCTTGCCGCGCGAAATCACTTTCAACGGCTCGACCAGTTCAACATTATGCCGCCCGCGAAATTCGCTCGCGGAATCTACGGTGGACAATTCGATCGTGATCGTCGTCGGTCGCGCGGGAACGTACGGTTTGGTCGCGCGCAAATTTTGCAACGCGCGCGCCGCGCCCTCTTCGATCATTTTGCGCGCGCGTATAGGCGGAATCTGCCGCGCGGAATAACGCGATAAACCTTTTTTCACCGCGACCGTCGTCAAACCATCGCCGATCAAATCGCGCGCTTCGTTGCACGTCGCTTCATCGCCGGTCACAAGCAACACGGGCACGCCGTAATGTCCGCATAATGCCGCGTTGATTCCCGTTTCACCGACGAGGTCTTGGTTGAAAAATAAGTTGCGCCACGTCGTCGTCGAAATCGTGTGACACAAAACGCCATCGGGCGTGTTCGCGCGCGCGTGCATTCCCACAAAGAGCGCGGCGTCGCAACCTTTTTCAAACAGTTCGGTGTAACGCGACCACGTATGATGCGCGACCCATTCGCAATCGGGGTCGAGCAATTCCGGAATGTACGAATTGAATGTCCAACCGCCGCCCGCGCCGTGACAATCCACCGCGACGATTTCGGTCGCGCCCGCGCGTTTCGCGCCGCGAATCGCGGCGTTGATTTCTTCGGTGTACAATCGGCGGCCTTCTTCGTACATCGGCGCGCCGCCATTCACTTGCTCCCACACGACGATGCCGCTCACGCCTTCCATATCGGACATGATCAGAACGCGCATATGTTAGTCTCCTTATTTTCTTTGGAGATGTTAGCACATGGAATTACTCGTGGCAAGCGGACTGGCTAAACTCAAAGAGATACATATTCCTGCAAAAAAGAAAAGTTACAATGTCATTCTGAGCGACCCCTTCGTTCCTCAGGGTAAACTCCGGGAGCGAAGAATCTCGTTATGCACTTTGAAATCAAATGGGTCAACGAGATGCTTCGCTTCGCTCAGCATGACAAACATACTTGATTCCATTGCAAGAATTTGATCTCTGCGCGATTAGCCACTCCCGTGAATGTTGTGACTTGCAACTTGCACCTTGTAATTTGTAACTTGCAACTTGTGATCTGTCTCTTTGACAAAATCATTTCCGCGTCCATAATAGACTTTATTCAGAATAAAAAATTTCACCAGTGCGCAAAGAAAAAAAGTTTTCATGCTGATTTTTTCTTTATGCTTGGCGTTCTTTGCGTTCCACTCACTTCGTTCAGGACAAGCTTTGGCGGTAAAAATTATTATGAACCGTCGCAAACTTGCGGTAGAATTTCTCGGACTGATCGGTCTGCTCGTCGCCGCGTTCGCGTCGCGCCGCCGAATGATCGCACGCGCGTTGAAATTATCGCCGCCGCGTTTTCGCGTGCGCGTCGAAAAAAATTTGCGCGTGAAAATGCGCGATGGCGTCGCGCTCGCAACCGATCATTATGCGCCGCGCGCGAATGGAAGCGCACCCGCGATTCTCATTCGCACGCCGTACGGTCGCGATCACACCGGCGGCTTGCTCGGCGTCATTCACGTATTTGCCGCGCATCGCTTCGCGGAACGCGGCTATCACGTTCTGGTGCAAGATGTGCGCGGACGATTTGGATCGAGGGAGAATTTATTCCGTTCGTGAATGAACCGCGCGATGGCGCGGCGACGGTGGAATGGATCGCGCAGCAAGAATGGTTCGATGGAAATTTGGGAATGTGGGGGCAGAGTTACACCGGCTTTACGCAGTGGTGCGCCGCGCAAGACGCGCCGCGCGCGCTCAAAGCGATCGCGCCGAGCATCGCGGGCTCGCAGATGAATATTTTTCCGCAGCGCGCGCTCGGTCTCGATACGATTATTCCGTGGGTGTATCAACTCAATCGCGTCGGAAATTTTTGGCAGCGTTTGTGGCACGATATCCGCCGCCAAGTTTTTGCCGCGTCGTTCAAAAAATTTTTTCAACGCGCGTTTATGCACTTGCCGCTGCGCGAAGCCGAAGCCGTTGTGATCGGCAAACCGGTGCCGTATTTTCGCGCGTGGTTGGACAAGCCACTGTTAGATGACGCGGCGTGGAAATCCAACGGTCACGGCATTGACGCCAAAAAAATTCGCGCGGCGACACATTTCATCTCCGGCTGGTACGATATTCTGCTTCACGAACTCACGCGCGATTATGCCGCGTTGCGCGCGCAAGGAAAAAATCCGTACCTCACGATTGGCGCGTGGATTCACGCGAGTCCGGCGTGCACGTTGGAAACTTTGCGCGAGAGTTTATTTTGGTTCGACGCGCAGTTGCGCGGCGACGGCTCGCGCTTGCGCGCGCAACCGGTGCGAATTTTTGTGATGGGCGCAAACGAATGGCGTGAATACAAGGAATGGCCTCCATCGTTCCGCGCGACGAAATTTTATTTGCGCGATGCACGCGCGCTCGCAACCGCTGAACCGCCGCGCGCTTCCGCGCCCGATCAGTATACTTACGATCCCGCGCAGCCCACGCCCGCGCTCGGCGGTCCGCTATTTTTCACCGATCCGGGTCCGGTGGACAATCGTCCGCTCGAAGCGCGCGCGGATGTGTTGACGTACACTACATCGCCGCTCGAAAAAAATTTAGAAGCGATCGGGCCCGTGCGCGCGGAATTATTTGTGCGCTCGTCGCGCGCGCACACCGATTTTTTTGCGCGGGTGTGCGATGTTTATCCGAATGGAAAATCAATCAACGTGTGCGACAACTACATTCGCGTTCAGCCTGGCGTCGGCGAACCCCAAGCGGATGGATCGCTCCGCATCGAAATTGATCTCCTGCCTACCGCGTATCGTTTTGCGCGCGGACATTCGATTCGATTGCAAATTTCTTCGGGCGCGCATCCGCGTTTCGATCGCAATCTCGGCACAGGCGAGCCAATCGGCACGGGGACGCGGATGTTGATCGCGGAGCAAACGATTTATCACGATGCCGCGCATCCGAGCGCGGTGATGTTGCCAATTACAAATCATTTGGACGCGGATGAACGCGGATAAACGCGGAAAAAGAAAAAGAAAAAAAGAACGCCGCGCATCCGAGCGCGGTGATGTTGCCAATTACAAATCATTTGGACGCGGATGAACGCGGATAAACGCGAAAAAAAAGAACGAGCGCGCGGCTCGTCCTTACACAATATATTTTTATTTTCTCTCTGTGTTCCCTGTGACCCCTGTGGTTAAATCTTCCTTGTTTTTTATTTTTTCTCTATGTTCTCTATGCGCTCTATGGCGAAATCTTTCCCGTTTCGTTTTATTTTTTTCTCTATGTTCCCTATGCTCTCTATGGCTAAATCTTTCCCGTTTCGTTTTATTTTTTTCTCTATGTTCCCTATGACCTCTATGGCTAAATCTTTCCCGCTGCGCGCGCCCGCGCCAACACGCGTTGCGCGGATTTGATTGTCGGTCCGTCAATCATTTTGCCGTCTAAGGCAAACGCGCCGCGTCCCGCGCGATTATTTTCTGCGTACGCGTCCATCACGCGTTTTGCAAACGCGATCTCCGCAGCGGTCGGCGCGAAAATCGTTTGCACCGCGTCAATTTGATTGGGATGAATGATCTGTTTGCCGCTGTATCCCAATTCAAATGCCTCGCGCGTCTCGCGCGTTAATCCTTCGCGGTCTTGATAGTTGATGTACACCATATCAATTGCCTGCAAGCCAAACGCGGCGGCGGTCGTCACCACCGCGCTGCGCGCATAGAAAACTTCTTTGCCCTCGCGCGTGCGCACCGCGCCGATGTCCGCCGCGAGGTCGTCCGCGCCAAACACCAACGCGTCCACGCGCTTGTCTGCGCTCGCAATCTCGCGCACATTCAAAACCCCGCGCGCCGATTCGATCATCGCGAGTAAACGAATTTTTCCAACTTCCCAACTCTGCGAGCGTTCGAACGCGGTAATCCAATTGCTGACCCACTTGATTTGCTCCGCGTCGTGGACTTTGGGAATTACAATTCCATCCGGACGCGCGGGCAACACCGCCGCTAAATCATCCGCCTCGAATCCCGATCCAAACGCGTTGATGCGCGCCAAGCGTTCCGTGTTTCCAAAATTCAACGCGCGTAACGCGCGCGCGATTGTTTCGCGCGCCTCTTCTTTTTTGTTCAGCGCGACGCCGTCTTCGAGATCCGGGCACGCGCAATCCACGCCGAGCGTCGTCGCTTTTTCGATTTTTTTTAGATCGTTGCCGGGCATAAAAAGCAGGGCGCGTCGCGCGCGCATTATTTTTTCTCCTTTTTCAAAAACAGCACCGTGCGTTCCAACTCGATCACTGTCTCTCCATTTTGATTACGACCGATTTGTTTCACGCGCACAATGCCCGCGTCCGCGCGCGATTTTGATTCGCGTTTTTCCAAAATCTCGCTCTCGGCATAAATCGTATCGCCGTGAAAAACCGGATGCGGGTAAACGACTTTGGCGTACTCCAAGTTGCTGACGATCGTGCCTTCGGTCAAATCACTCACCGACAAGCCAACAACCAAGCCGAGCGTAAAAATTCCATTGACGATTGGTTTTCCAAATTCCGTCCGCGCCGCGAAATCGGCATTGAGATGCAACGGTTGCGTGTTCATTGTCAAC
>JACQEA010000121.1 GCA_016200825.1 Chloroflexota bacterium
GAGCAGAGAGAGCGCGACCGCAATCGGCGTTGGAAAATATACCGCGAGCATGAACGCGAGCGCGCCTTCGCGAAATCCCAAACCGCTCGGCGTGATGAACGATAGATAGCCGATCCAGTACGCGCCCGCGTTGATCGCGATCAGCGCGGGCAGTTGCGCGAGCGAGAGATCGGTAATCGCGCTGACGAATAAAAAAAACGCGACGCCGTTCGTGAGCCACATCGCGCTGGAATAAAGCGGCGGCACGAGTCCGCGCGCAAAGGTCGTCGGCGGCGCGGTTAAATCGCGCCGCGAAATTTTTGCCGCCACGCGAATAATCAAGCGAAACATTTGCGGTAACGCGAGCCCAACGATCAGCGCGCTGAACGCGCTCGCCGCGAGCGCCGGCAAATAATTATTCAACGGGGAAGGAGAAATAGGAACGAGACCTTGCAGGACTTGCGGTTGAAAGACCACAAAAAAAATTCCCAACAGCCCGGAAATTGAGAGCGCGATCGCGGTGTAAATAATTTGCGAGAGAAGCGCGTTGGTTTTGCTCACGCCTTTGGCATTCACCATCGTCATCATCGCGGCAACTTGCCAGATGTTGCCCGGCACATAGCGCGCCAGATTGGAGACGAACCAGACGCGCATCGCGAACGTGAACGGCAACGCATCGCCCAGCGCGATAATAATCCGCCGCCACGCTTCGACCGCAAACACGCGCGCCAACACGAGCAACACGAGCGAGACGATCACGCGCGCTCCGTCGAACGTGAATCGAAAATTGGTCGCGGCAAAATCGTTCCACGTTTGCGCGAGCACGCGCGCGAGAAAAAAAAGAATGATCAGCGAGAGCGCGTAACCCAACGCGCGGCGTAATTGGGAATTTGTAAATGGAGATTGAAGATTCATTTGTGATACGTCATTGCGAGGAGCGGTCTTTGCTCCGAAGCAATCCCCAAGTTACACGGAGATTGCTTCGCTCACTCTGCTCGCTCGCAATGACGATAGACGTTACTTTATTCTATATCCGCCCGCCGCGTTATTCAAAATCCACGCGACCACATCGCCGATGCGAATTTCTTCCGAGAGATACGCCGCGATAGAAATCGCCGCGCTGCCGCGTCCGCGAATTTGTTGTTGCGCGCGGCGCATTTGCTCGATGTGTTCTGCGCAAATCCACCCAGCCGTGTTGCGCGAACTTGTCTACGTCGGCGAGAGTGAGCGGCACGCGGTTCGTGTCCGCGCGTTCAGGGATGCGAATGAACGGTCCGCGCCAAATGTGCGCGCCGTCCGGCGCAAGAATCGGCAGACCGATCGAGATAATCGTCCGGCGCAATTCATCGTGCGTTTTGAGATAGCGATACAGCGCGTCCGCGATTTTTTTTGGTTTTTGTTTCATCACCGTGTCGAGCGTGTGATAGCGTTCTTTCAACAGATACGCTTCAAATAATAATTTCGATAATTCCGGCGGCCCCAATTGTCCGAGCGCGATGGATGGCACGCCGGTTTCCGTTTCCAAACGCTCGATCTCTTCCAACGCCGCGCGGCGCAAAAAGCCGGCGCGATAAGTTGGATCGAGCACCGCGCCGTCAATCGCCGCGATCACGTCCGCGCCGGTGTTCGAGCCTTTGATTTCCAAAACAACTTTCGACGCGATTTCTTCCGGCGTAATAAATTCCATTTGCTGAATCGCGGTGATCGTTTCAAATTCGCCTTTGGTGAACATTCCATTTTCGCCGGTGTCCACGACCGCGACTTTTAGCTTGCCCAATTTTTTGTACTGCGTCGCATCGTCAGCCAGGGTTAATGCATCCGCGAGCGATTCGATTTTACTTTCGTACACCAACACCGGCGCGCCGCGTTCCGTGATCGAGCGCAGCGTAATATCCGCGTAACCGATCATCGCCGCGGGTTTGATTTCTTTGACAATCGGCGCGCCGGGCGTGCGCGCCATCAGAAACATCAAACCGGTATGCGCGAACGCAACCGCGGTCTTGGACATTAATTTGCTCGACGGTTTATCTTCGCCGTGCGTGTACGGAATATTCAAACCCATTCCGCCGGTGCCGGTCGTTCCGATTTTCAAATACAAACGCGTGCCAACTTGTTCCATCGCGCGCAAAATTAAAATGACGTGGCGAATGAGTTGCGGAATAGATTGCGACAGCACGAGCGCGTCAAACGCGCGTTTGGCGTTGCGGCTCAATTTCGCGAGCTCGCTCACCGCGCGGTGCGTTTCTTCGATCACGTGCTCGCTCTGTTCGCGCGCAATTGCCGCGTTCATTTCCACCGACGCGGTCGCGGCAACTTGCGCGCGCGGCATCGTCGTGCTTTCTTTTAACGCGTCGATGCGCGCCCACAGCGCGTTCAGTTGTTGTTGCGCGACAATCGTCGCCGAGTACATATCTTGATAACTGATCGCGGTCGCGGTGTTAATGGTATCCACGATCACGTTTGGTTTGTGTTCGAGAATCAGTTGCGCCAAACGTGAACGCGCGAAGGCCGCGTCCACATCTTGAAACAAATCTTGATACAAATCGGCGCGCTGCGCGGCGGATTGCAACAGCGCGGCGCGTTGGGTGTGCGCGAAATCCGCGCGCACAAACACATCGCCCCACACGCCGACCCATTCGATGCGCGTAAATTCTTTTTGCAACGGCGCGATCGCTTCGCGCACTTCGCGTTGATACAGCGCGGCGATAATAATTTTTTGCGGCTGAACATCGCG
>JACQEA010000122.1 GCA_016200825.1 Chloroflexota bacterium
ATTTTTTTCTTTGCGCACTTGGCGTTCCATTCACTTCGTTCAGGACAAGCTTTGGCGGTAGAAATTATTTCAGATAAAGTCTACTGTGTTAAATGATACGGCACGTCAATCACGACCGTATTCGGTCGGAACAACAACGCGGCTTTGAGACGCAATGCCGTTTGATTATGCAAAAGTTGTTGCCACAATTTAGCCGGAATGGATTCCGCCAAAATAATCGTGATGTACGCATCGGGATCGCGTTTTTGCATCGCGTCTACGTACGCGAGAAACGGAGCAATAAACGAACGAAACGGCGATTGCAAAACGACCAATGCCGTTCCGCTTGCCCACTCGTTCCATTTCGTTTGAAATTCTTGACTCTCTTCGGGATCGTACATCACATGCAGCGCAATCGGATCTTTTGAAATCGAGCGCGCGAACGCGAGCGCGCGCAGTGAGGCTTTGTTGAGGTCGTGAATCGGAACCAGCACAATTTGCTTGACCGGTTTTGTCAATGCGCCGTTCAGTGTGCCCACCGCCAATTGTTCTGCCGTCCTCCGGTAATGATTATGAATCAAATTGAATCCGATGACAAGCACAGGCACAAGTATCAACACCATCCACGCGCCCAGAAAAAATTTTACCGAGCCGACGATCACCAATACCAACAAGGTCAACAACGCGCCGAGCGCGTTTACAACGATACTCTTGCGCCAACCCGGCGCTTTGGATTTGATCCAATGCCGAACCATACCGGCTTGCGAGAAGGTAAAAGAAATAAATACGCCGACCGCGTACAGCGGAATCAACGCGTGTGTGCTCGCGCCAAATAGTACGATCAAAATCGCCGCCAAGACGCCCAGATAAATAATTCCATTTGAAAACGCGAGCCGATCGCCGCGAAATGAAAATTGATGCGGCATGAATCCATCGCGCGCGAGAACAAACGCGAGCCGCGGAAATCCAGAATAACTAGTATTCGCCGCCAATACTAAAATAAGCATTGTCGCGATTTGAAACACGCCATACGCGAATCCGTCGCCAAAGACCGCGCGCGCGACTTGCGAGATCACGGTTTCCGTTTCGGAAGGAATAATATTGAAACGGTCGGCGAGAAATGTCAGCCCAATGAAAAAGAACGCGAGGATGGACGACATGACGGTCAAAGTCGTCGCGGCGTTTTTGCTTTCCGGTATTTTGAACGCGGGCACACCGTTTGAAATTGCTTCCGTGCCGGTCATCGCCACGCTTCCCGCCGCGAACGCGTGCAAAATTAGAATTAGCGAAATGTCATTTGGAGTCGCGGGCAATGGACTCGCGTGATACTCGACCGGCGACAATCCCAAAAAAATTCGCGCGACCCCGAGCGCGATGATCGCGGTGAGACTCGCGATAAAAAGATAAGTCGGCACCGCAAAAATAGATGCCGACTCGCGCACGCCGCGCAAGTTGATCAACGTGATGATCACAACAAAGAAAAATGATAATTCGACGCGGTACGGATGGAGTTGCGAAAACGCGGAAGTGATCGCGGCAGTCCCGGCAGAAACCGACACCGCGACGGTGAGAACGTAATCAATCAATAACGCCGCGCCTGCAACCAAACCGGCTTGCGTGCCCAGATTTTCGCGGCTAACGTTGTACGCGCCGCCGCCTTGCGGATACGCGTGCACCGTTTGTCGGTACGAAAAAGAAACAATCCCCAGCAACAACGCGATTGCAATCGCAATGGGCAACGCCGTGCGCAAGCCAGCTGATCCCGCCGCGATCATCACGAGCAAAATTTCTTCGGTCGCATACGCGCTCGACGAAATCGCGTCCGAAGAAAAAACGGCGAGCGCTTTGATCTTGGTGAGACGTTCTTCTTTTTCCGCTTCGCTCGGCAACGGTTTGCCCACCAAAAATGATTTGACGCGTCCCAATAAATGTCCCGCGCTTCCTTGCGGCAGCGATGCTTCTTCATCCGCGCGCAACACACCGGGCGCGATGCGTTTCAGATGTTCATCCGCGCGCACGATGCGCACAAAATCATCGCCTTGCCGCGCGCCGTGATGAATTTCCACGCCGGTCAAATCAGGTCGCACCACGCGCTTTGGCGTGTGACCATTTTGCGATGCAGGCGCATCAGTATTTTGATTTTCGTTTTCGATTTTATCTTTTTGATCCAAGCAAACCTTCTCGTCAAACAAAAAACCAACGCCAGGCGTTGGCTCAGAGTTTGCTGAACAAATACAAAATCCTACCACAAAGGCACAAAGACTCGAAGGAAAAGTTCAAATCTGCATCTACGTTCGCCGAATCTTTGTGACTTTGTGTCTTGGTGGTGAATTATTAAATAACCTCGTAAACAATTAGATGCACGATTAGAAATACTCGCGGTCTTTTTGCAAACATAGTCGCTAAATTTTTCCAACGACTGCCTTGATGAGTTGCGCCATTTTGGGCGCGGCAGTTTTGCCTGCTTCCAAAACTTCTTCGTGCGTTACTTGCGCGTGGCTCGGCGCGAGTGAATTTGAAATCAAACTCAAGCCCAAGACGCGCATCGCGCCGTGGCGCGCGACGATCACTTCTGGCACCGTGGACATTCCAACCGCGTCCGCGCCGATGAGCCGAATAAATCGCACGTCCGCCGGAGATTCAAATGAAGGACCCGCGAGCATCACGTACACGCCTTCGCGCAATTCGATTTTTAGATCGCGTGCGCACGCGCGCGCCACATCGCTCAATGCGGGATCGTACGCCGCGGTCATATCTGGAAAGCGCGGACCGAGTGTTTCATCGTTCGGACCGCGCAAGGGATTGAGACCGGTCATGCCAACGAGATTAATGTGATCGGTGATCAACATCAGATCGCCGACGCGAAATTTTTCATTCACGCCGCCCGCCGCATTCGTGACGATCAACGTCGTTATTCCCAATTCGCGCATCACGCGAATTGGCAACGTTGTTTCTGCCATCGCGTACCCTTCGTAATAATGTGCGCGCCCGCGCATCATCAACACATCCGCGCCGCTAAGTTTTCCAATTACTAATTCGCCGCTATGACCGTGCACCGTCGAAGCCGGAAAATGTGGAACATCGCGATACGAAATTCGATCCGCGTGCATCACTTGGTCCGCGAGCGAATCCAGTCCGGAGCCGAGAATGATGCCGATGCGCGGTTGATGTTGGGTGCGCGAGTGAATCACGCGCGCGGCTTTAATATATTCTTGCCGCGTAAATTGAAGTTCGCTCATTAGATTTTATTCAGAATAAAAAATCTCACCGCAAAGACGCAAAGATGGAAACGTCATTGCGAGCGAAGCGAGGCAATCCCCAGATGCACTTGGAGATTGCTTAGTCGCGGAGTTTACAGTGAGCGAAGCGAATCTGCTCCTCG
>JACQEA010000123.1 GCA_016200825.1 Chloroflexota bacterium
CGATACGTTATGTTTTGAACAGGGTATGGACAACGTTACTGAATTTTGGAATTCAGTCGGCGCGACGAACGCCGACGCGGAATATCTGGCTGATTTAATTCTCGAACGCAGCACTCCGATCGCGGTGAGCGATCTGGTTAACCATTTGATTGATTGGCGATTGCAGGCTCAGCTCAAATCGCAGGCGGAAGTGGACGCGCGCCGCGCGCAGCGTTATCAACCGCGCGGCGTGTATCGCGTCGGCGATCAACTTTATTTTCCCGCGCTCGAGGGTCGCGCCGGAGTTGTCAAGAAAATTCGCGCGGGTGATAATCCACGCTACGGCGAATTTCAAGTCATCGCGGTGCAATTAGATGGCGAGACCAAAGCGCGCGAGTTTGCCGCGGGGTTTGCGCACGCGCACGCGCTGAATCAAGATCACGCCGCGCAAAACATCAGCGCGCTGACCGACGTCCAAGCCCGCGCGCAATATGGCGAAGGCGTGCGCAAAAATCTTGCGCGCCGATTGAACGCGGACAAGGAATTTATTTGCGTCGGCGATCAATATTTTCTCAAAGGCTTGTTGACCAAAATCCCGGAGGGATATCTGAATATTGCCGAAGCCGCAATCGAGCAAGCGAACGATGCGCTCCCAACGACTGAACTGGTAAAAGTTTTGGAATTGCCGCCGAATGTAAAAAAGACCGGCGTGACATTTTCACTCGCGGTTGCGCTCGCGCAAGATGCGCGCTTTGAAGATGTGGGAAGGCCGGGCGCGGTGCGCTGGTTTTTGACGCGGCTCGAACCGCCCGAAGTGCGCGAACGTCCCGCGTTGTTGGAAATGCCAAACGATCGCGTGGTTCCGCTGGCGCCGGAATTAGAAACGATTGCCGCGGATCTTTTTCTTGAAACCGATCTGAATAATCGCGAGGACACCGCCGCGTCCACGCGCCAAGAATTAACGCTCGTCCTGACTTATCCGCATCGCCGCGCCGGAACGTTGCCGATGGTGCCGTCGGTGCGCGCGTTTTTACCCGCGTTCATTAACGCGCGTTTGAAAATTTCGTTTGTGGATGCGGCGACACAAGAACGGTTTGCAGGATTTGCGGTCGCCGAAGGAAATTATGTCGCGGGTTTGAGCGCGTGGTACGCCGCGCGTCATTTGCAACCCGGCGCACTCGTCACATTACGCAAACATGTCGAGCCGCTATCGCTAACGATTGAATATCAGCCGCAACGCGAGCGCAGTTTGTGGATGCGCGTTGCCAAAGCGCAGAATGGCGAATTAACATTCGCGCAAGAAAAACGTCCGCTCGCGCACCGGTGCGATGACGAAATGTTGATCATGATCGGCGACGCGGCCGGAATTGATTCCGCCGCCGAACACTTGCGCCAATCGCATGCGAGTCTGGACAAATTATTGCAATCCGTTTTTCCCGAGCTCGCGAAACTCAGCGGCGCGGGGCGCGTGCACGCCAAAACACTTTACAGCGCGGTGAATTTTGTGCGGCGCGCTGGTTTGCGCGCGGTGATGACCGCGCTCGCGGAGAGCCGCGCGTTCACGCCCGTCGGCGGCGGATACTTTGGATTGAATGAAGCGCAACGCTAATGCCAATTCCCCGTCCGGATATTCATACCCTGTATCAGATTGATCTCGCGTGGTTTGAAAACAACAATCGCGATTTCCGATCCGAACTGCACTCGGCGTTGTGCGAAGAATGTCGCGCGCGTTATCCCGACGCGTCCGAAAAACGCGCGATCGATCGCGTGCATCCCACGACCGCCGAAATTTCGCGCGTCGACGCGTTATGGGAAAGTGTCGTGGATCATTGCGCGTTGCGCGCGGATTATATCGCGCCTACCACGCCGATGACGATCGCGATTCCGCGCGCGCTCTTTGCGAATGGCAATCAACCCATGTCGTCCGAGCAATTGTATCAGCGCATTCGCAAAAATAGCGCGGAAGGAATTTTGCGCGTCCTGAATAAGGGGACCGATATCGAGTTTATGGTTCAAGCAGAGAACGCAAAAAAATAAAGTGTTTGACACAATCTAAATTCGTGCCTATAATCGCGAACGAAAATAAAATCTGCGCCGGTGGCGAAATTGGCAGACGCGATAGGTTGAGGGCCTATTGACCTTTAACAAGTCGTAGAGGTTCAAGTCCTCTCCGGCGCACCAACCAGAAACTGCGACGATTTTCTCGCCGCAGTTTTTATTTTTCCACCACCCTCCACATTTCTTTCCACGCTTCCTGTGCGCGATCAACATCCACGTTCTCGAATTTTATTTTTTCTCCCGCCGCGCATTGCGCGATCAAACCAATGTCCGCGCTAATGACCGTCGCAATAATCGGATAGCCGCCGGTCGTTTGATGATCCGCCATCAAGACGATTGGATTTCCATCGCGCGGAATTTGAATTGCGCCGAGCGGCACACCTTGCGAGATCACCTCTCCCCCTTCCCCTCCCCTATAAGGGGAGGGGTGAAGGGGTGAGGTCAAACGATATCCCATTCGATCCGCGTTCTCGCTCAAAACAAATTCATTGCGCGTCA
>JACQEA010000124.1 GCA_016200825.1 Chloroflexota bacterium
CACTGGCTCGCGCTTTTTATCGCGGTGTACGGCGCGTGGGTGCTCGCGCCGTTTCTCGCGCCGATTTTTGTCAAGACCGGTGCGACGCAATTCGCCGACGCGACGTACACCGTGTACAGTTTCTTTTGTCATCAACTGCCGCAACGCTCGCTCTTTGTGTTCGGCGACAAACCGATGTATTCGCTCGCGGAAATCAAAGCCGCGTGGCCCCTCGACGGATTCGCGGGTCTGCGCCAATTCACCGGCAATTCAACTTTTGGTTACAAAATCGCGTGGAGCGATCGAATGATTTCGTTTTATGGCAGTATTTGGATCGGCGCGTTGGTTTTTGCATTTGTGCGCCGTAGAGCGCGCGGATTGTCGGTGTTAGCGTGGATCGTGATTGGAATTTTGCCGGTCGCGTTGGATGCGGGAACGCATTTCATCAACGACATTGTTGCGGAAACAACCGGTACGGGTTTTCGCGATACGAACGCGTGGCTCGCCGCGCTGACGGGAAATATTTTTCCGTCCGCGTTTTACGCGGGCGATGCGCTGGGATCATTCAATTCCGATCTGCGTTGGCTCACCGGCATTTTGTTTGGATTGACGACCGTCGCGTTTCTGTTTCCGTTCATCGAGGAAGCAATGCGCGATGTGCAGATGCAAGTCAAAGGACAATTGGCGCGCGTCGGAAATTAAAAACCCCGCGCCGGATTCGATCACGTTCCAAAGAATCGCCGCGCATCACGCACGCGCGGTAAAAAATTTTTCCACGTATCCGCGTTGAACAATCGTCCCCACAACCGGCGCGGGCGCAAATAAAATCGGCGATACGCCTCGCGCCATTTCCATTCCACCAACTCTGGTTTCAAATTTCCAAATTCAAAGTGCGGATGGTCGGATTGAATTGCCAAGTCCGCCCAATTTTGCGCGTACAATTTTCCGCCCGCTTGAACGCGTTCCCATAGTTCTGTCCCGGGGTACGGTGTCGCGAGCATAAAATTCGCGACATCGGGATCCAACTCCAACGCAAAACGCGTGGTGCGTTCCATTGTTTCGATAGATTCACCCGGCAGGCCGTAAATAAAAAACCCCATCGTTTCTAATTTTGCCGCGCGCGCGTTCCGAAACGCGGCGCGCGCTTGCGCGAGGGTTTGCGATTTTCGCACCACCGTTTTCAAAATTTCCGCGTCGCCGCTCTCCACGCCAAAGCCAACGCGCCGACAACCCGCGCGTTTCATCAGCGCGAATAATTCCGCGTCGGTGTGATTGACTTTCATGCCATGCACCGTGATCCATGGCACGCGATTCAATCCGCGCGCGATCAAGCCGCGACAAATTTCCTTTGCGCGATTCAGATCGAGATTCCAAATATCATCCGTCACGCCGATTTCGGTCGCGCCTAAATCTTCGACGAGCATTTGCCATTCGCGCAAAACATTTTCGACCGAACGCGCGCGCCACGTATTGCCGGTGATTGGTTTTGAACAGTAGGTACATTGATACGGACAACCGCGCGACGTAACAATCGTGTACGCGCGGGAATGGGAAATCAGTCCATCGGTGAGCGGCTGGAGATTGGTGTAGCGTTCGATTTTGAATAGATGATGCGCGGGAAAAGGAATCGCGTCTAAATTTTGCGCAAGCGGGCGCGGCGGATTATGAATAATTTTCCCGGTTGCATCGCGAAACGAAAGACCGAGGATCGCCACGCGTTCATTGATGTGTGGATGCGGTTCAAGCGCGATGGCGCGCGCGGACTCGAGCCAGCGCGCGAGTTCAACCAGTGTTTCTTCCCCTTCGCCGCGCGCCACGATCAAAATAATCGCGCGTTAAGCGCGCGTCCAGCGATTCGCTTTCCACCGCGCCGTCAAAAATTTCCACGTCGCGAAAACCAGAATGCAACAACGCGCCCGCGAGATAACCCAGGCCGTTATGAATATGCCGCCGCGAATTCCACACCGGCGTTTCAGGCGAGACCAACAAAATTTTCATGCGCTCCATTGTCGAACAAAAATGGCAGCGGAAACAGTGTCAAGTGTCACTCTGTCCGCGCGCGGTCCCGCGCGAAAATTCGGCTTGACAATGCGCCCGCAACTGTGGTAAACTGGCGAGCGTTCAGGGATTGACCGATGCAAACGAATTTGAAATGCAATTTCGATCAGTGGATAATCTGAGCGTCTAGTTTCACCCGTGAGGCGTGAGGCGTAATCGCTCACGCCTCTTTTCTTGCCAAATTTTTTTTTAGCGCGTCGCGCCGACGCGCGCGCGCATCCCACAGTCCAAAAAAGATTGAGGGCCGGTAGCTCAATTGGCAGAGCAACAGCCTTTTAAGCTGTGGGTTCAGGGTTCGATTCCCTGCCGGCTCACAAAAAACAGGCAAGCGATCCGTCGCTCGCGATTTATCGCGAGAGGAACTTCCCGACTCCTGGTTCGATCTAACTATCGAACAGGGTTGCCTCACGAAACAGCAAGTGAGGGCATCCTAAGCGCAAGCGAAGGATGACGACAACTGCAACAGAAAATAATTCTCACCGCGATTTTTTTTCGCGCAAGCGAAAAAAATTTCGGCGAAGACTGAAACGGTGGGGTAAGAGCCCACCAGCGTCGTGAGCGATCGCGGCGGCTAGGTGAATGTCCAACTAGGAGCAAGGCGGGTGGGATCGGCTCGCAGGTTCGCTCTGACCAAACACGCCAGAGTCTGCAGTTGATTCCCGTCGCAGTGGAAATGTGGAGGGCGAGTAACACTCGTCAAAATAATTTCCACCGTACGAGATAGATGGCGGATAAAACAGAATCGGGAGTACGGCTTGCCTGATTTTAGATCGCGGATCGAATCCCGATCCGTTGAAAGGAAAAAGATTTGCGCGCGGAAATTTTATTTCCCCACACCAGCGTGAATGCGCTCATCAGCTTTCGCAGTCCGAAATGGCGCGAATTGGTTCGCCGCGTCGCGCGCTTGCCGCAAGACGATCCGGACGCGTTGGCTTTTTCGTTGATGATGATTCGCATGAACGCGTGTCTCGATTGTAATCCGGATCGTTTCAAGGCGTTGATGGGCTGTTCCGCGTGCGCCAAACGAACGATTCAAACGTACAAAGGCTCGGACGACGCGCTGTTGCTCGCGTACAAAAAAGCGCGCAGTGAAGTTGATCGGTACTTGGGCGACGAATTGGAAAATGCCGCCTAAGAATGATGGGGCATCGTTGCCAACGGTTGAGGTGATTGCGCGGTGAATGCGGTTCTGGTACTAAACGCGACATACGAACCACTCAATATCGTCAGCGTGAAACGCGCCATCGTTCTTTTGCTCAAAGACAAAGCGGAAATCGTCGAAGCCGCCCAGCAAAAGATTCGCGCGGAACGTATCGCGATTGATATGCCGCTGGTGATTCGCTTGGTGGTGTTCGTGCCGGTCCCGCGGCGATTGCCTCTGCCACTTTCGCGGCGCACCGTGTTGGCGCGCGATATTTTCACGTGCCAATATTGCGGCCGCAGACCGATCAAACAAGAATTGACAATTGATCACGTCACGCCGCGTTCACGCGGCGGCACGACGACGTGGGAAAATGTTGTGACCGCGTGCGCGCCGTGCAATCGGCGCAAGGGCGATCGCTCGCCGGAAGAAGCGAATATGGCTTTGCTTTCCAAACCCACGCGACCGCGCTTTCTCGCGATTGTGTTGCTCGGCGAAGCGAAAGCGCATCTAGCGTGGCGAAAATATCTGTCGGTCTAAATTTTTTCGCGTGTGCGAAAAAAAATTTGGGCGACCGATGTGGTCGCCCTTTTTCATTCCAACACAAAATTATCAATCAACCGCGTCGCGCCAAAACGAACGGCGAGCGATAACAACGCGCCGCGTTCTATGCGCTCCAACTCTGCCAACGTTTCGCGATCTGCCGCGCTCACGTAATCTAATTGCGCCGACGGTTCGCGCGCGATTAATTCCGACATCACCGCGCGCAATTTCGATCCATCGCGTTCTCCGCGTTCATACAATTCTTTCGCCGCGCATAACGCGCGATACAATACTGTCGCGGCGATGCGCTGTTCTGCATTCAAATATACATTGCGCGAACTCAGCGCGAGTCCATCTGATTCGCGCACAGTCGGACAGACGATAATCTCGACGGGAAAATTCAAATCGCGCGTCATTTGTTTAATCACGACGACTTGTTGCGCGTCTTTTTGTCCAAAGTACGCTTTATCCGGCGTGAGCGCGTTGAATAATTTCGCGACGACGGTCGTGACGCCGCGAAAATGTCCGGGACGCCGCGCGCCTTCAAGCGGTTTCGTCACGTTTTCAACCGTGACGTACGTTTGAAAATCGCGCGGGTAAACAATTTCGGGCGAGGGCGTCCACACTAAATCCACGCCGGCATTTTCCAATAGCGCGAGATCGCGCGGGAGATCGCGCGGATATTTCGCGAGGTCTTCGGTGGGACCGAATTGCGTGGGGTTTACGAAAATGCTCGCGCCCACATGATCACATTCTTTTTTCGCGCGTTGCGCGAGCGAGAGATGTCCAACGTGCAAATAACCCATCGTCGGGACAAGTCCGAAAGTGCCGCGTAGTTTTGCGCGTGCGGCGCGCAGTTCTTCCAAAGTGGTGAGGGTTTGCATGATGAATGATCCGAAATATTAATAGGCGTCCACGAAAAACACGAAAGGACACGAAAACACCTAAGAATCTCTAACAAAATGAATTACATTGTCACCCTGAGCGAGAGCGAAGGGTCTTGTTGCTTCACTGGCGATCAAGATTCCTGTTGAAACTACAAGATTCTTCGCGGAGTTTACACTGAGCGAAGCGAATGTGCTCAGA
>JACQEA010000499.1 GCA_016200825.1 Chloroflexota bacterium
ATCACGCGACTGCCGCCCCAAAACGTAATCCCGTCTTCCACGCCGACGCGATTGCAGAAAAAAATGTACGTGGTCAAGAGTTCCGCGTACGCGCGCAAGAACGCGTCCACACTAACCGCGCTCGCGAGATTTTTTTCTTGCACGCCATAACCGGGGCTCGCGGAAATATCAATCAGAAAATCCGCGCCATCCAGCCACAACGTGTACGGGCTAGACAAATGCCACGCGTCTTCGCAGATCAGCATCCCCATTCTGCCGAAACGCGTATCGAACGCGCGCAACGCGTCGCCCGCGGCAAAAAATCGCGCATCGTCAAAGAGGCGATAGGTCGGCAAATAAATTTTGCGATGAATGTGGGTGACGCGTCCGTCCGCGAGATACGCGGCCGAAATAAAAAAACGATGCCGCGCATCTTCTTCCACAAAACCAATGACGAGATCCAGCGCGCGGCTCGCGGTGAGGAGCGCGGCAAAACGCGCGTCGTCGGCTGAGGCGCGCGCGGCGACATTCGGCGTTAAATCTTTGACGTAATATCCGGTCAGCGCGAGTTCCGGAAATATCGCGAGCTGTGCGCCTTGTTGTTGTGCCTGCGCGGTGAGATCGAGAATTGTGGCAAGATTCGCGTCCACATCGCCTAGACGCGGCGCGAATTGCGCAAGCGCGAGTTGGAATTTCATCGCGTTGAGCATTATACCTTGACGATTCGGGATTCGCAAAACCGCGCGGGGTATATTGACAGTCGAATGGGTCGGTTGTAAACTGAACGCGAATCTAAAGGAGGTGAGCACAATGCAAGATGCAAATAAACGCCGGGAAAATATCGTGCGCTTTGGTCTGTTTGCGATTCCGCCGGTCGCATGGGCGATTGCGTTTGCGCCGTTGTATTTGTTGACGCGCAGTTTCCCTAATCTGAATTGGATCTCGGATGCGCTAGTGCCGAGTCTGATCGAAGCCGTGATTGTGGGCGCGGTGTGCGCGGCAGTATGGTCCGGTTACAAAAAGTACGTCGTGAAATAAAATTGAAAGAGGAGGTTCAATGCATAAAAAAATTGCGTTGGTCGCGCTCGCGTTGGCATTGATTCTGCTCACGCACGCGAGCGCCGGAACGGCGAACGCGGCCGCGCCGTTCTATCATGTGGTGCTTCCGGGGCAAACCTTGAGCGGGATTGCCGCGTGGTACGGCGTTAGCACGTACTCGCTCGCGTATATAAATGGAATTTGGAATCCGAATTTAGTGTACGTGGGTCAAGTGTTGCTGATTCCGCGCGCGGTGTATGCGCCCGCGCCGCCGGTGTATGCCGCGCCGGTGTTGTATTATCCGCGACCAACGGTTGGCTGTAACTATTTTGTGCGCTACGGCGACACGTTGTTGAATATTGCGGCGCGCTTTGGCAACGACGCGTGGACCATCGCGCGCGCGAACGGCATTTACAATTTGAATTGGATCTGGGCAGGGATGCGCTTGTTTATTCCCGGC
The DNA here is from genome assembly GCA_016200825.1 of Chloroflexota bacterium. GTDB lineage: Bacteria > Chloroflexota > Anaerolineae > UBA4142 > UBA4142 > JACQEA01. The sequence goes on from JACQEA010000499.1 coordinate 1,478, forward strand.
TGCTCATCGTCTTTGCGTTATTCACCCTCTTCGTCCTTTTCGCCACGTCCGGGATATTAGAGAATCGAGGGGCGATCATGAATCGCCCCTGCGATTTTATTTTCGCGCCGCGCGCATTTCGATAATCGCCAAGCCCGCCGCGATCAAAAAAAAGAACGCGGCAACCTCGAACGGCGCGTATACCCATACGCGTTCCCACAATTCTCCGCCGATCACGGGACCGATCGCGAGTCCAACTCCTTGCGCGGTCGCGACCGCGCCTAAAAATAATCCGCGCGCGTTTTCCGGCACGTAATCCATCACGAGCGCGTTCCACGCCGGCACCAACAACGCATAGCCCAAACCCGCGAGCATCGCGCCTGCGGACACAATAAATAAATTTGTGCTGAGCGGCGCGCCCGCAAACGGCAGCGCGATCAAAAATAATCCCGCGATCAACGGCGCGTGCCGGCCGCGTCGATCAGCCCAATGTCCGGCGGGAATAATTAACGCGATGGTGAGAATGCCCGGCGGAATCAAGATCAACGCGAAAATATCCGGCGGCACGCGCAACACCTCGCGCCCAAACAGCGCGACGAGCGGCAACATCATTCCAATCGCGAGCGTTAACAACAAACCGATGAACAATAATCGCGCGAGCGTTGGATTCATGAAGCGCGCGAACGCGCGAAAGGAAAGGCGCGCGTCGTTCGCGTTTTCCGCGCGGGTCGGGCGCGCCTCGCGCATAAAAAATACGACGAGCGCACCCGCGAGCAAAGCAATCGCGAAGCAAAAATAAAACGCGTTCGCGTAATTCACGCGGCTCAATAAAAATCCACCCGCGATGGGACCCAATGCAATGCCGCCGAGCATGACCATGTTGATGATTCCCAACACCAAACCGTACCGCGTTTTTCCATACAGATCCGCAACGGCGGCGTACAGTGCGGGCCAAATGCATCCCGCGCCGATGCCATTGATCGCGTTCAGCGCCAAAAAAAATTGCGCGGATTGAACGCGCGGCATCAACACGAGCGGAAATGCGGACAACAATATTCCTATCACCAACAAGGGCTTGCGCGCCCAACGATCCGCGAGCCAACCTGCCGGAGTGCGAATCAAAATATCCGCGACGAGATAAGTTGAGAGCGTGATGCCAATTGTGTCCACGCCTTCGCGCATCACATCTTTCAGATACAACGGAAACAGCGCGATCAATTCAACGCCGTGCGCGATTTCCATCAAAACAATTGTCGCGAGCAAGACGGCAAAAGTTTTGTGAGTGACGAGAAGACGAAATGGTTTGGCAAATAGCAATTGCGAATTCAATTTTCCTCTCCAAAATTACAAATTCTCAATTCACTTTACGTGGGCATGTCATTTCGACAAGCGGAGCGAGGAGAAATCTTGGTATCACGATTTTTCGCTTCGCTCGAAATGACAATGCGTAACATCAGTTACGCATTACGTTTTACGCATTTTTTCTTTTCTCAATATCCGCGCGATGCATTTTGTCGTGAATCACGAGAATCCGAAACATTCCATTCACCGTTTGCTCGCCCCATACCGCGTGCCCGCCTGCGCGTTCCAAATCGCTGGGCGTCAGCGTGTCCATCCATTTCAAGGTCTCGGCGCGCGTTGCGTGCAACGCGGCGAGCGATGCGGCTAATGATTGCGCGCGCAACTTGTCCGTCATATACGCGTTGAAATTATCGAGGGTGAATTTTTGTTTGAAATCCGGATAATCCGCCGCGAGTTCTCTCAATTGGACGGGCGAATCTTTTTCCACGATCAATCGCGCGAACTTTACATTCACGCGTTCAGAATTCGCGACGTGCGCGAGAATATCTTTGATGCTCCACGCGTCGGCGGTAGACGCCATCATCACTTGCACGGACAAACCTTTGAACGATTCCAAAAGTTTCGCGCGCTCTTCGATCAATTTCGCTTTGATGCTGGGAATGTCGGTCGGGGTAGGCATACGATTCCTCCGGTCAAATATCGCGATTATAATTGAAATCGCGTTGCATAACAATTTGAATGGAATATAATGGATCTTGTTTATCGTCTATTGTCTATCGTCATTGGTCAGGAGTTCTGATGCGTGATTTAATTTCCACAATCGACACATGGCGCGCGCGCGGCGATACGGTTGCCATCGCGACGGTCGTAAAAACCGGCGGCTCGACGCCGCGTCCGCTCGGCGCAAAAATGATTGTCAACTCGCGCGGCGAGTTCGCGGGGAGCGTAAGCGGCGGATGCGTAGAAGGCGCGGTGATCGAAGAAGCATTGCGCGTGATAAAAAATGGCGCGCCCAAATTAGTGAAATATGGAATCGCGGATGAAATCGCGTGGGATGTGGGCTTGAGTTGCGGCGGAATGATTGAAGTTTTTGTGGAATTAGTCAGTTAGTCTAATAGTCAGTTGGTCTAATAGTCGGATAGTCAGAGATTTTTTTCTCTATGTTCTCTGTGTTCTCTATGGCTAATATGAATTTATTTGACGAACTGAAACGCAATCTCGCGAACGAAACGCTCTGCGCCGTTGCGACGATTGTGAGTGGCAATCAGAATGTCGGCGCGAAAATTTTGGTGTACGCTGACGGCGCGACGCGCGGCGATTTGGGCGACGCGGCATTGAACGCGCGCGTCTCGCGCGACGCGCAAGAGTTGATGCGCGCGGAAATGTCGGAGAACC
>JACQEA010000088.1 GCA_016200825.1 Chloroflexota bacterium
CGCTTTGCCCCCCCAAATTGCAACGGGCAAAATTGGCGCGCCGCTACGAACCGCCAACATTATCGCGCCTTCACGCCCGCGTTGCAATTTTCCCGTTTCACTGCGATGACCTTCCGGCGCGATGCCCATCGCGTATCCGCGCTTGAGAATTTCCAATCCTATTTTGAATGCGCCCACATCCACTTGTCCGCGCCGCACAAAAAACGCGCCATACAAACGCAACACTCCGCCGATAATGGGCCACGTGGCGACTTCAGCTTTTGCCATTGACGCGATAAAACGCGGAATGTTCGGACCCAAAAGTACCGGATCGATCCAACTGCTGTGACTGATCGCGATAATCAGCGCGCCCGCGCGCGGAACATTTTCCACACCGCGCACCTCGACGCGCAAAAAGATTTTGAAAACCGCGCGCAAAAACCAATTGCTAAATTGATAAAACCATAAATTACTCACCCGCGCGCGCTCCGCTCCACAATTTCCAAGACCCGCGCTAACACGTCGTCAATACTCAAACCGGTTGAATCTACCATCACCGCGTCGTCCGCTTTTTTTAGCGGCGCGACCGAACGCGTCGAATCAATTTCATCTCGCTTGCGAATTTCCTGCAAAACATTTTCGAAATCAACGCGTTCGCCGCGAGCAATTCGTTCGCGATGCCGCCGCCGCGCGCGTTCGTCCTCCGACGCGTCGAGATAAATTTTCAGATCCGCGTCGGGAAAAACTACCGTGCCAATATCGCGTCCGACCATTACCACGCGTCCGCGCTCGCCGACGCGGCGCTGTTGACTTTTCATCGCCGCGCGCACGCCGCGATAAGTCGAAACCGTGGAAACATTCGCGTCCACATCGCGCTGACGAATTTCCCACGTCAGATCGCGCGCGTCGGCGCGAATGGTATATTGGCGGCCATCGTTTTGATCGGGCGGCAAAATATCAATTTGCACTTGCTCCGCTAATTCGGTGATCGCGTTCTCGTCGCTGATCGCGAGATGGTGATTGAGCGCGACGGCGGTAATCGCGCGATACATTACGCCTGTGTCGAAATACAAATAGCCCAATTTTTTCGCCAAGAGTTCACCGATCGTACTTTTACCCGAAGCCGCGGGCCCATCAATCGCGATAATCGTTGGGGTCAATCGGCTTGCCCCAAAATATTCTGTTTTAGATCCGCGACCTGCGCCGCGTTCAACTCGCGCCAATTTCCTGCGCGCAGATTTCCTAAATGAATCGAGCCGATGCGAACGCGAATCAATCGCAAAACAGGATGACCGACCGCGGCGCACATTTCGCGAATCTCGCGTTTTTTTCCTTCGCGTAAAATAATTTTCACCCACGCTTGACCGCGATTCGCGGTTCCGTACTTTTGTTTCGCGCCGACGCGATGTGCGCGCTCGGCGCGATACCTTTCGCCTGCGCGCCACACGCCGCGGCACAATTGCGCGAGGACGCGATCGTCAATCTCGCCGCGCACCATCGCGAGATATTCTTTTTCATGTTGATAGCGCGGATGCATGAGCCGTTGCGCGAGCGCGCCATCATTCGTCAAAAAAAGCAAGCCTTCACTTTCCGCGTCCAATCGGCCGACGGGATACAAACGTTCGCGCAGAGGAATCAAATCCACGGCGCGCGGCTTGCCACGCGGAGCTTGCCCTGAGCGAAGCGAAGGGGCTAAATCACTCAAATACCCTTTGGGTTTGTAAAGCACAATATATTTTTTTGCCTCGCCGCGAATTGGAACGCCATCTACTTGAATGTGATCGCGTCCCGGATCAACTTGCGTTCCGAGAATTGTCACGAGATCGCCATTCACGCTCACGCGGCGCGCGAGAATCATGGCTTCGGCTTTGCGGCGCGAGGCGACACCCGCGTGCGCGAGCACTTTATGTAATCGTTCCATCATCTCACCGTTCACTCTTCATTCTGTGCCGATTATTCTTCAGAATTAATTTGGAACGAAACGCTCGCAACTGTCTCTTGTTCAATTTTTTCTTGCAACACTTGCGCGGCGTTTTCTTCCAGCGGCGGCAATTCATCCAAATCCCGCAAGCCAAAATTTTGCAGAAACTCGAACGTCGTCTCGTACACAATCGGGCGCCCTGCCGTTTCTTTTCGTCCCGTCTCTTGAATCAAATTGCGCGTGAGCAACGTGTGAACCACGCCATCACAATTCACGCCGCGTACCGCTTCGATCTCCGCGCGCGTAATCGGCTGACGATACGCGATGATCGCGAGCGTTTCAAGCGCGGGCGATGAAAGATGTCCGCTCCCATCCAATCCCAAAAATTTTTGAATGATCGCCGCGGCTTCAGGCGCGCTGACCAATTGAACTTTGTCGCGCGCGCGTTGCAGGCGAAAGCCGCGGGTTTTGTAATCCTGTCTCAACTCGAGCAGCGCGCGTTCAATCTCTTCTTCTTTCACTTCCAGCGCGCGCGCCATCGCGCCGATGGGCACCGGGCTTTCGGCAACAAAGAGCAAACTTTCAAGATGAAATTTAAGATTTGCGCGCGCGGAATTATCAGATTCAGCCACAGAATTATTTCTTTGCTTTCAGGTGATCCAGTTTGACTTGAATTTTTCCCACCTTCAAGCCCATCTTTTCTTCCAAAACTTGTTTCGCCGCCGTGATCACTTCTTGCGTTTTATTCGGCACATTCACTTGCGCGCTCGTTTCCAATTCCAAAAAGACATCCACCGCGCCGCTTTTGCCCGACGCCTTCACGTGCGGTTTCACTTTGAGAACATCGGCTAAATCAGAAATCGCGGCTTCAAGCCGTTGCGTGATTGCGTCCATCGTCACTTCAACTTTTGCATCGGCGACTTGAATTTGCAATCGCTTGGACGCCGGCCGATGCAATTCCAAAAACAAAAACAAAATCGCGATGATGAACACACTCACCGCGACGCTGACGCAAGTGGTTTGGATTAACAACGCATTCGGTCCGCTCGCCAACGATTTCGCGGTCGTATCCAAAAACGCGACGACATTGGATTTCAAAAACAAAACCGC
>JACQEA010000500.1 GCA_016200825.1 Chloroflexota bacterium
CGATTATCCGCGTCGACCAAAAGAATCGCGCCGGATTGATACGCGAGAAAAGATTCGAGCGCTTGAATCGCGCGCGCACCTAATTCTGCCGGATCGAGTGTGGCGGCAATCGCGCGACTGAATTCGTACAGCGTCGTCACTTGCGCCAAGCGCCGCCGCGCATCGCGATACAAGCGCGCGTTTTCCAACGCGATCGCGATGTGCTGCGCCAGCGCGGTCATCGCGGGCACGTCATTCTCTTCCAAATCGTTTCCCCACACGCGAAACACGCCAATGACTTGATCGTTCGCGATCAGCGGCGCGATAATCCGGCGGTGCGCGTTCGCCATTTCGAAAATTTGCCGGATGATGGGCATAGACAGAGTGGGATGCACGCGCCGTAAACTGTCTTCGCTGGTAATCGCGAACTGCGCGCGGCGCGTCGCGAGCATCTCTTGATATTCCTTCAGATCGGCGATCTTGATCCGAAAGTCGCGCAGACTAATTCCGGCCAGACGTTCCAAATATTTTTGTAACGTCTGCGCCATCGAGAGATAGTCCACGCGCAATGTTTTGCCGGGCTCATCCCACAATGCAATCAGACATTCCAGGTTGAGCGCTTTGAGTTCCGCGCCGATCATTTCAAAAATTGGCGTGGCACCGGTCTCTTGCTGAACTCTCAGACCCACCGCGTTGATAATTTGCCACTGGCGCGCGCTTTTTTCCGCGTCGGCGCGGCTCTGGCGTTCACTCTCCGCCGCGCGCACCGTCGCGTCCGCGGATTCGCGCGCGCGGCGGCGAATATGCGCGACCAGTCCGATCGCGATCAGCGCGGTAAAGAAAAACGCGCCGGAGATCAAAATTTGATTCGCCAATGCGGACGAATTGCTTAGCAACATGCCCGGCTCGATAAAGAAATCAACCCCGGCCGCAAAAAACGCCAAGAAGAGTGTGCCGCGCCAATCCGCAATGACCGCGCTGGTCAGGATCAGCGGGATGAAAAAAAATTCGAAATTGGAAATCTGCTCGCCCAACAAAAGATTCAGCACGCCGACGATCAGCGCGTCGATCAACAACGTGGCGTACACCAAACGGGGAAGATAATTCCAACGTGGAAAAAGAAAACGAAACGTGATCAATAGATACGCCGCGACCACAAAGAGAAATTCAATCGTCGCGGCGCGCAACGGCGCCGGGAGCTCCAGCGCGAGAACAATCAAAAATAAAGCCGCGAGCGCGCCCCACGCGAAAATTTCTGATCCTCGACGCAAGGAAAACTCGCGGGATTTTAGCATAGTGACAACTCTGTCAAAACCATCGCGGGAATTGGAAAACCGCGCGGCACAATCAAATATCGAGATTGCGCACGCTCTTGGCGTGCGTTTGAATGTACCGCTTGCGCGGCGCGACTTCACTGCCCATCAACATTTCAAACGTGCGATCCGCTTCCGCCGCGTCTTCCATGCCCACTTGCAAGAGCGTGCGAAATTCCGGGTTCATCGTCGTTTCCCACAATTGCGCCGGATTCATTTCGCCCAGTCCTTTGTACCGCTGAAGATCGAGGTGATTGTTTTTATTTTTTTTCTTCAGCGTCTCCAATTCCTTGTCATCGTAAATATAGGACTCGGCCTTGCCCACTTTTATTTTGTAGAGCGGCGGTTGCGCGATATACAAATGCCCATGCTCGATCAAACCTTCCATATAGCGAAAGAAAAATGTCAGCAGTAAGGTCCGAATGTGCGCGCCATCCACATCCGCGTCGGTCATGATGATGACGCGATGATAGCGCAAATTTTTCAAATCAAACCCCTCGCCCACCCCGGTGCCGATCGCGGTAATCATCGCGCGGATTTCTTCGTTCTGCAACATTTTGTCTAGGCGCGTTTTCTCCACATTCAAAATTTTGCCGCGCAAGGGCAAGATCGCTTGAAAGCGCCGGTCCCGCCCTTGTTTCGCGGATCCGCCCGCGCTATCACCCTCGACAATATACAGCTCGGCATTTTCCGGATTTCGCTCGGAACAATCTGCCAATTTGCCGGGCAGACTCAGCGATTCCAACGCGCTTTTGCGAATGACCAGATCGCGCGCTTGCCGCGCGGCTTCGCGCGCGCGCGCGGAGGTGATACATTTTTCGATGATCGCTTTGGCTTCGCGCGAATTCTGTTCCAGAAAACCGGCGAATGCTTCCGCGACCACCGACTCGACTTGATTTTTGATTTCCGCGTTGCCTAATTTGGCTTTGGTCTGCG
>JACQEA010000496.1 GCA_016200825.1 Chloroflexota bacterium
CAGAACATTCTCTGCAAAGCGGTCCGGTTCTGCGCGAAATCGAGCGCGCGTTGAACCGTGAAGACAAAGAAAACAAAAACATTTTGTTTCCAATTCGCATTGACGATTACATTTTTGATAAATGGGAGTACCCGCGCAAGGCAGATGTGGTGGCAAAAGTCGTTGGCGATTTCAGTGAATGGAGTTCTAGCGCAAGCAAGTACGGCGTGGCGTTTGATAAATTGTTGAAGGCGTTAAAGGCAGAGTGAGTTGTCACGCTGAGCGGTAGCGAAGCGTATCGCAAATGCATTAGCGAGATTCTTCGCGGAGTTTATCCTGAACTCAGTGAAGGGCTCAGAATGACATTGTACCTCGCGTTTGATTACTGATAACTCTTGACTGTATGAAAACCATCCGCGTTTTTCCGCGTTCATCCGCGTCCAATAATCTTTTCACTCGCATCTACGCGCTCGTCCGCAAAATTCCGCGCGGACGCGTCGCGACGTACGGACAAATCGCGCGGGCGTTAGGAATGCCGCGCGGCGCGCGCACGGTCGGTTGGGCGCTGCGCGCGTGCGAAAAAAATATTCCGTGGCAGCGCGTCGTGAACGCGCACGGCAAAATCAGTCTGCGTCCGACGGCTGGATTTCAAACGCAACGCGCGCGCTTGCGCGCCGAAGGCGTCCGCTTTGATCGCAGTGGAAAAATTAATTTGAAAAAGTACGGCTGGCAGAAAATTTGATCGCGCTGACTTGTCATTGACTTTTCATTGCCTTTATTGCATAATTGCCGAGATTCAAAATGGCAACCGATCAAGTTCCACTTCTCTCGTACGTCGAAGAGATGCGCAGTCTCATCAGCAACGAACGCAATGAAGAAGCGCTCGCGCTCGCCAAGCATGTCCTCCATTATTTTCCCAAACACGTTGACACGTATCTGCTTGCCGCGCAAGCAAGTCTAGAAAGCGGCGATGACGCGAGCGCGCTCGAACTTTTTCGTCGCGGTCTCGGCGCCGACCCCGAAAATTTTGTGGCGTACACCGGACTCGCGATCATCTTCGATCACGAACATCGCCCCGACGAAACCATCTGGCATCTCGAACGCGCGAACGAAATCACTCCGGCCAATTTAGAAATCCGCAAAGAATTATTCCGCGCTTACGGTGAAGTTGAAGATCAGCCGCGCACGCGCCTCAAACTTACTTCCGGCGGTCTCGCGCGTTTGTACGTGCAAGAGGGTTTGTTCGCGCAAGCGATTCAAGAATTTCGCGCGATTGTGGACGCCGATCCAAATCGGTTTGACGCGCGGGTCGCGCTCGCGGAAACGTTATGGCACGCGGGAAAAATTCGCGAAGCCGCCGATGTTGCGTTGCATGTCCTCGATCCACTCCCGTACTGTCTAAAAGCCAATCTCATTTTGGGCGCGACGTATCACGAGACCGGTTTGCCTGAAGCCGAAACCTATTTGCGGCGCGCGCAAGAAGTGGATCCGGCGAATGACATCGCGCAAAAAATGTTTGGGACGCGCTCGCCGCTTCCGCTCGCAAATCCGCTGGTGCCGCGCTATGTTGCGGGCGCGCCGCCGCCGGACGAAATCCAACCGACCGAAACGGAAAAATCAAAATTCGATTTTGCTCCGACAGAATCCAAGCCGGCCGAATTAATTTCCGAAGCGGAAAAAAATTCGGTTGCAGATTCCGGATTGCCCGCGTGGTTGCGCGCGGATTTTCGCGAAATGGCGCAGCCCGCGTCCGGGCGAACGCCGGCGAGACCAATGATCAAGCCGACGCTTGGTCTAACATCCGCATTGCCGCCGTGGCTGACCGAATTACAAAAAACGCTTGGCGAACCGGAACTCGCGGCGACAACAGATGAAACGCGTGAAGGGCTAAAGTCAACCGAAGAATCCGCGCCGCCCGCGTGGGCAATCGCGCCGCCAGCGGAAGGGAAAAAAGAAAATGCATCCGACGAAACGCCGGATTGGTTGCGCGCGTTTCGTGATCGCGTTGAACCCAACGCGGCGGAAGAGCCCATCAGCGAAGAACAATCGCCGATCGAGTTAAAAGAAATTTTACCGACGTTTCAAGAACCCGCGCCAGAAATCGCGCCGCCGATTATTGAAGAGACACCTAAACCAAAACGCAAACGCCAGCCGCGCGGCTATTCGCATTTGCTGCTCGCGCGTGAGCATCGCAACGCGAATCGAATTGATGAGGCGTTGGTAGAATATGATTACGTCGTTCAACACGGCCCGAAATTGTTGAATGAAGCGATTGACGATTTGAAAGAATTGATCGCGATGTGGGGCGCGCCGCTCGACGCGCATCGCATTTTAGGCGACGCGTTTACGCGCGCGGATCGCTTAGCCGAAGCGCTGGATGAGTATCGCTACGTGTTAGAGCGGGTTTCGAAATCTTGAACTCAATTTTTTTTGTCATTGCGAGGAGTGTATTTCACGACGAAGCAATCCCCGATTTTCTCTTGGGGATTGCTTCGCGGATGGATTCACTACGCTCACCACATGGTTTACACTGAGCCCTTCACTTCGCTCAGGATAAACTCCGCGAATGTGCTCGCCATGACGGAGATGACAGGAGGATTTTTTTGGAACGGACTTTGGTTCTC
>JACQEA010000497.1 GCA_016200825.1 Chloroflexota bacterium
CGCGGATCACAATCGCGCGGTGATTACGTTTGCGGGCGAGCCGCGCGCGGTGCAAGACGCCGCGTTTCGCGGCGCGCAAACTGCCGCGCGTCTAATTGATCTCAACGTTCATCGCGGCGAGCATCCGCGCATCGGCGCAACCGACGTGATTCCATTCGTACCGGTGCGCGGCGTGACGATGGACGATTGTGTTGCGATGGCGCGCCGCGTTGGCGAACGCATCGCGCGCGAGTTGGAGATTCCGGTTTATTTGTACGAACGCGCCGCGACGCGCCCCGAAAATCGCGATCTCGCGAACATTCGGCGCGGCGAGTACGAAGGATTGAAAAAAGAAATCGCGACGAATCCCGATCGCGCGCCCGATTTCGGTCCGAAAAAAATCGGCAGGGCGGGCGCAACGGTGGTGGGCGCGCGGCCGTACTTAATCGCGTACAATGTCAATCTTGCGACGAGCGATTTGCAAATCGCGAAAGAAATTGCGGCGATCATCCGCGAAAAAAATGGCGGGCTGAAATCGGTCAAAGCCAAAGGGTTTATGTTGCATGAAAAAAATATCGCGCAGGTCTCGATGAACCTAACCGATTTCACGGTGAATGGAATGTTGGACGCATTCAACGCGGTGAAAGCTGAAGCGGAAAAACGCGGCGTAAATGTTTTGGCAAGCGAACTGATTGGTCTCGCGCCGCTCGATTCGATATTGCAAGTTGCCGCGCGCGCGTTACAATTGCCCGCGTTAAAAGCGGAGCAAGTGGTGGAATGGAAATTGTTCGGTGAATGATTGGCAACAACTCAATTCCGAAATCATCGTGTGCCGTCTCTGCCCGCGGCTTGTGAAATATCGCGAGAAAATCGCGCGCGAGAAGAGACGCGCGTATTTGAATTGGGATTATTGGGGCAGACCCGTGCCGGGTTTTGGCGACGTGAACGCGCGCATTGTGCTCGTTGGACTCGCGCCCGGCGCGCACGGATCGAATCGCACGGGGCGAATGTTCACGGGCGATGCGTCGGGCGATTTTTTGTACGGCGCGCTACATCGCGCGGGGTTCGCGAACAAACCGATCGCGCGGGATGTGAACGATGGTTTGGAATTGCGCGATGTGTTCATCACGGCGGTTTGTCGCTGCGCGCCGCCGCAAAATAAACCCGCGCCGCGCGAAATAAAAAATTGCCGGCAATATCTTGCGCGCGAATTTATTTTGCTCAAGAACGCGCGCGTGGTGATCGCGTTGGGAAAAATTGGAATGGATGGGTATTTGGCATTACTGCGCGAACAGGGGTATAATTTTCGCGGCGTACGCTTTACGCACGGCGCGACGTACACATTGAACCAGGAATTGCCGCGATTGATTTGCGCGTATCATCCGAGCAAACAAAATACGCAAACCGGACGATTGAACGCGCGCATGATGGATCAGATTTTTCGGAAAGCAAAAAAATTTTGAACCGCCAAGACGCCAAGTAAAAGTGTCATTGCGAGCGAACCTTTCGACTTCGCTCAATGTAAACTCCGTGAGCGAAGCAATCGCTTCCTAAATCATGGAGATTGCTTCGTCGGGCAAGCCCTCCTCGCAATGACGGTCTTCTTTGTGTCCTTTGTGTTCTTGGTGGTAACAAATAATTCAGGAGTGAACAATGAACGTAGCAATGTGGCAAAAAGCATTGAACGTGATTCCGCGTATCACCAAAGACGAATGGAATCAATTGGACGTCATTTCTAAATGGCTCATCTCGACGCGCGCGGCGGTTTTGATTATGACGTTCATCTCTGCCGCGATCGCGGGCATTCTCGCGTTTCGCAACGGCAACTTTGATTTGGCGAAATGGTTTTTGGTCGCGTTCGGTTTGATTCTCGCGCACGCGACAAATAATCTCGTCAACGATTTCACCGATTATGTGCGCGGTGTGGATCAAGACAATTATTATCGCGCGCAGTACGGACCGCAAACGTTAGTGCATGGCTTGCTCACCAAGCGAGGACTGTTCAAATATATTTTCGTCACGGGTCTTATCGCGGTCGCGGCGGGCGGCGCACTGATTTATTTGCGCGGCGGTTTGACGCTCTTGTTGATGGCGCTCGGCGCGTTTTTTGTTTTGTTCTACACGTTCCCGTTGAAATACATCGCGCTGGGCGAGTTGGCGGTGTTGATGGTGTGGGGTCCGTTAATGATCGGCGGCGGTTATTATGTGATCACCGGCGCGTGGGAATGGAACGTAGTGATCGCGAGTTTGCCGTACGCGCTCGGCGTGACGGGCGTGATTTTTGGAAAACACATTGACAAGTTTGAGA
>JACQEA010000498.1 GCA_016200825.1 Chloroflexota bacterium
CGCCTTCTTCCCAGATCGCGCAATCGCTCTTCAGCAATTCTTTGTGCGATTGCACAAATTCCGCGATATGCGGACTGCCGATTTCTTCTTCGCCTTCGACGACAAACGTCACGCCGCACGGTAACTCACCGTTATGCGCGATGCGCGCGGCGTCCACTGCCGCGAGCCGCGCGATCAATTCACCTTTGTCGTCTTTCGATCCGCGCGCGTAGAGCGCGCCATCGCGCACGGTGGGTTGATAGGGCGGCGTCGTCCAAAGTTCGAGCGGTTCCGGCGGTTGCACGTCGTAATGATTGTAAAACAAAAGCGTGCGCGCGGATTTTCCGCGCGCGCGTCCAACCAAAATCGGATTGCCGGGCGTCTCGAACGATTGCACGTCCAAGCCGTGCGCGCGCAAAATTTTCGCGACGAGCGGCGCGCATTCGCGCGTGCCTTCACTGCGCGCGGAGACGCTCGGTTGCGCGCACAAGCGCGCGGTTTCCGCGATGTAGGCATCGAGATTTTTTCGGACGTGATCGTCAATGAGTTGGTTGTGATTGGACATTGTTGCTCCGGAAATGGAACCGCCAAGAAATATTTTTCTTTGCGTCTTGGCGGTTTGATTTTACCGCATTTGGTACCAAAACGCGGTCGAAGAATAAGTGAGCGACAAATTATTTCCCTTGTTGCCGTGTTGCGCGGTGACGCGCAAGCGTTCGCGAAATTCGGGCGCGTCATTCAAATAAAAACGGTACTGCGACGAGGGTTCGGTGTTGGTGTTGTAATCCATCAACGTCAAACCGGAAAGACAAAAAGTAGTTTTGTAGCCGGGCGTGCCCGCGAAAACATAATAGTAACTTGAATTGAAATCATCTTCGATTCCCGTCCCCGGCAGCGCGAGTTGTCCATCTACCCACACATCCAAATTGGATTCGAGGTACGGAAATCGCCAATGCGGATCGAGCGAACCGTTGAGCGCGGCGCGATCCAAATCGTACGCGTTCAGAATCGCGCCCACATATTTTCCCGTACCGGTTACGTCCACGATCGGATAATCATCTTGATCGTCGGTGCGGCGCAGCATGCGGCGCGCGCCGTAAAACGCGCGCAAGCGCGATTGTTCTGCGCCAGCAATCGTTTCACGCGTCGCGAGATCAATCGCGAGGGGCAGAGTTTCCGCGCGGTCGTTGATGAACGCGATGCGCGCGGTTTGGAACGGCATCGGAAAATTATTGTAGAAAATTATTTCTTGATCGGTCTGTGTAATGCCTAATGGCAACGCGCGATACGGCAATAATCGTTCCGCCGTGCCGAACAAACCGCGCAACGGCGCGGACAGCGCGGGATCGTTTTCACCGTCCCAAAAAATCATCATCCACACGGAATCTTCCATCCCGCGCGGCACGCGCACGCGCAAACTGGAAATGGTCGCGGGCGAGATGAGATCAATCGCGCCGGTCGCGTTGTGCGGAATCGCGAGCGAGTACGTTTGATAATCGCCCGGAATTTTGGCGGCGCAATTTTGCCACGCGCGCGCCGCATCGTTGATCGCGGTTTGATTGGATAGCGAAAGTGTTGGCGTGTACGAACGAACGGTCGGCGCGGTGGGCGCGCGCGCCGACGTGAGCGCGGTGGTCGCGAGATTGAGATTGGAATCGGGAAAACGTTTGACTTGGATTTGCATCAAGCGCGGACGTCCGGTCGTCGTGACGCGAATGGATTTTTGAAATGGAATCGGAATGTAATTGATGTTGCCGCCGTTCGCCGTCGCGTAAAACGCGGCGAGCGGCGCGGGGAACGGAAATTTTCCAACAAATAATTCTTTGATTCCAAAATCAAGGCGCGGCGTTGGCTCATCGTCGAAATAAAATCGGACGTTGCCCAGCGCGCCCAAATTGCCCCAGTTGTTCCATTCCGCGTCTTGCGATTTATCTTGCGGATTGTTGAGGCTCTGATGTTGTTGATACGCAAACCACATGCGTTCGATTGCGCCGGGTCCCAACGTACGCGGAACGATTTCGTACTCGCGCGCGCCGTCGTAACCGGTGACGATGCGATATGCTTGACGCGCGCCGGCTTCATCAATCCAACCATAGTTCGCGCCAAAAAAATTTCCGTCGTCCACAAAATAATCAAAGAAATGTTCGAGACTGACCCAATTGCGGCTGGTGAATTGCGTGGTGAGCGAATTTTCCAGCACCGGCAATTGCGCAAGATCGTACAAATTGGTCACGCGTTGTTGAAAAAAATCTAGCGCGCGATTTTCTGGCGGAAGCGGCGCGCGTTCGTTTTCATCTTGCGCGGTCGCGCGCGCGCGCGTCGGATTCGCGATCAAAATAGTTTGGGGTGTTTGGGGCGCGAGCGGTGGCGTAGGAATGGGCGCGGGCGTCGCGCACGCGGCAAGCGCAAGCGCGCTGATGAGTCCGAGCGAGCGAAACAGCATGGCGCGGATTGTAGCATAGGCGCGCGCGACGCGCAACCGCGCGCGCAAATTCATTTGCGTTTGCTTTGCCGCGCTAGTATAATGCGGTCATCTTTTTTGAGGGGAAGGTCAATGGCAAATCAACGCTTGGCGCAATTACGCAAACGCATCGCGGAAGAAAAATTAGACGCGCTCGTGATTACGATTCCGGAAAATCAATATTATCTCTCCGGCTTTTTTCCGGGTCATGCGTACCTCGACGTGACGATGATCGTTTCGGCAGAGCACGCGTGGATTTCAACCGACTCGCGCTATTATGAAGATGTCAAGCAGCGCGCGCCGGATTTCACTTTGTTTCAAGCCGGATATGATCGCACTAAATGGCTCGGCGAATTTGGCGCGCAGACAAAAGCGAAATTGGTGGGCTTTGAAGCGAATCATTTAACGGTGGCGTCGCTCAAAGCGTGGTCGAAAGAAGCGCGCAAAGCCGGATTCAAATTGAAACCGACAAATGGAATCGCGCAAAGTTTGCGCGTGATCAAAACGCCGGATGAATTGGCAACGATCAAACGCGCGGTAGATATTACCGATGCGGCGTTCGCGCATTTGCTAACGCAAGTCAAACCGGGCATGACCGAAAAAAACGCGGCGTGGATCATCGAAAAATATATGCGCGAAAATGGCGCGGACGCGATGGCGTTTGGCATTGTCGCGTCGGGACCGAACGCGGCGCTGCCGCACGCGATTCCAACCGACCGCAAAATCCAAAAGGGCGAGCCGATCATCGTGGACATTGGCGCGCGCGTCGATTATTATCATTCGGATCTCACGCGCACGATCGTCTTGGGAACACCGGACGAAAAATTCAACACGGTGTACGAGACGGTATTGAAAGCGCAACGCGCGGCGGAGCGAAAAATTCGCGAGGGTGTGAAATGTAAACGCGCGGACGCGTTCGCGCGCAATGTCATCAAGAAAGCCGGCTATGGCGATTATTTTGGACACGGGTTGGGGCACGATGTTGGCTTAGCCGTGCATGACGGCGGCGTGCGCGCGAGTTACACGTGCGCGCCAAAAGAAACTTTGCGCGCGAATATGACGCTGACGATCGAGCCGGGAATTTATTTGCCGGGCTGGGGCGGGGTACGCATCGAAGATTTAGTTGTGATTCAAGAAGATGGAATTGATGTGTTGAGTCAAGCGACAAAAGAGCCGGTAGTAAAAGCCTAACAGGTGTGTTACAATAACGTGGAAAGATTTTTTCGCCGAGGAACGCGATGAACAGGC
>JACQEA010000101.1 GCA_016200825.1 Chloroflexota bacterium
GCGTACGCAGTCGCCAACGGCGCGAAAGAACCGCAAGCGCGCAAGCAATTGAACAACGCCGCGACGCGGCGCGATCTGGAACTGAATTTGAAAATGCGGCTCGCGGTAGATCGCGTGACCGCGCGGGCAAAAGGCGAACCAACTTCCGGCAAGATTCTCACGCCCGATATGGTGTTGGAAGAACAACGCGCGCGCGAACGCGCGGCAAAACCCGCGCCCGCGCCCACCGGCTTGATCACGGACCCGGCGCAAGTGCGCGCAGAAAATTGGCCCGCCGGATTACAGAAACCGTTGGTGCCGGGACAAGACAAATAATTTTCGATTTGCAATTTTCAATTCTGGCATGAGCGGATCGAAAATCGGCAACACCTGCACTTGCACCTGCACTTGCGTAACCGCAGGTGCAAGTGTCGAAAATTGAAATTTATCAAGGGAGGCAATTGATTAACATGAAAAACTTTGATCCTCGTAACGTTATTCCGATGGTGGTAGAAAATACCGGGCGCGGCGAACGCGTCTATGATATTTTCTCATTATTGTTGCAACAACGCATCATTTTCTTGGGCACGCCGATTGACGATCATATCGCGAATTTAGTCGTCGCGCAGATGTTGTATTTGGATCGCGAAGATCCCGAAAAAGAAATTCGGTTGTACATCAACTGCCCCGGCGGCGTGATTTACGCGGGGCTTGCGATCTATGATACGGTGCAAATCGTTCACGCGCCGGTTTCAACATTTTGCGTTGGACTCGCGGCGAGCATGGGCACGGTGTTGCTCGCGGCGGGACAAAAGGGCCGGCGCTTTGCGTTGCCTAATTCGACGGTTCACATTCATCAACCCTGGGGCGGCGCGCAAGGTCAAGCCGTGGATATTGAAATCGAAGCGCGGCGGATTATGAAAGAGCGCGAACGCTTGAACGAAATTCTCGCGAAACATACCGGTCAACCGATTGATCGCATCGTGCACGACACCGACCGCAATTATTATATGGATCCGCCCGCGGCGGTAGAGTACGGAATCATTGACGAAGTGCTGCTGCCCACCGTCAAATCCGAAGCGAAAGATAAAGATAAAGAGAACGGAAAAAATTGACCCTTACGTCATTGCGAGCACGTTCGCGGAGTTTATCCTGAGCGAAGCGAATGGACTCTGTGTAAACTCCGCGAAGCAATCCCCAAATGGATGTTGAAAGTTAGAAGTTGGAAGTTGGAGATTGCTTCGCAAAGCCCGCTCGCAACACTTGCACCTGCGGTAACGCAAGTGCAGGTGTGACGCAAGCAATTGGAGCAACGTATGCCCAATCTCACGCGCCGCGGCGAAGAATCCTGTTCGTTTTGCAATCGCAATCAAGAACAAGTCAACCGATTGATCGCGGGACCGGATTCGGTTTTCATCTGCGATGAATGCGTAGATTTGTGCCGCGAGATTTTGGAAGAAGAGGGCACGACACCGAAAGGCGAATTGCTCTCGATTCAACATCTCCCGCCGAAAGAAATTTATCGGCGCTTGAATCAGTACGTCGTCGGACAAGATCGCGCGAA
Organism: Chloroflexota bacterium; assembly: GCA_016200825.1. Classification (GTDB taxonomy): domain Bacteria; phylum Chloroflexota; class Anaerolineae; order UBA4142; family UBA4142; genus JACQEA01. The sequence goes on from JACQEA010000101.1 coordinate 1,544, forward strand.
AAAAGTTTTGGCGGTCGCGGTCTATAATCATTACAAACGCATTCAGACCGGCATCGCCGACGATGTCGAACTGGGCAAAGCAAATATTTTGCTGATCGGTCCGACCGGTTGCGGGAAAACTCTGCTCGCACAAACACTCGCGAAAATTTTGGACGTGCCGTTCACGATCGCGGACGCGACGACGCTCACCGAAGCCGGATATGTCGGCGAGGACGTGGAAAATATTTTGCTCGCGCTGATCCAAAACGCCGATTACGACACGGCGCGCGCGGAACGCGGCATCATTTACATTGACGAGATTGACAAGATCGCGCGCAAGAGCGGCGACAATCCCTCGATCACGCGCGATGTCTCCGGCGAAGGCGTGCAACAAGCATTATTGAAAATCATCGAAGGCACCGTCGCGAACGTGCCGCCGCAAGGCGGACGTAAACATCCCCATCAAGATTTTCTGCGGCTCAATACCGCGAACATTTTATTCATTTGCGGCGGCGCATTCGAAGGTTTGGAAAAATTGATCGAAGAACGCGCGGCGGATCGGCGCGCGGTGGGATTCAAGGGCGAGCGCGAGCGCAGCGTTTCGGATCTGAAATGGTCGGAA
>JACQEA010000102.1 GCA_016200825.1 Chloroflexota bacterium
CCTTGATACGAAAGTTGCAACGCGCCGCGCGCGGCGTGCGCGCACGCGCCAAACATTTCTTCCACCAGCGTCATCATCGCGGTGTAATCCGCGTACGCTTGATAACATTCCATCATCGTGAATTCGGGATTGTGCGTTGCGTCAATCCCTTCATTGCGAAAATTTTTTCCGATTTCGTACACGCGCTCGTAGCCGCCGACGAGCAACCGCTTGAGATACAATTCCGTCGCAATGCGTAAATAGAGATCGCGATCTAATTTGTTGTGATGCGTGCTGAACGGTTCTGCCGCCGCGCCGCCGTACAACGGTTGCAACGTCGGCGTTTCTACTTCGAGGAATCCGCGTTCGTCCAAATATTTTCGCATCGCGCGGACGATCTGCGCGCGCGCGAGGAATAGGTTGCGCGCCGTTTCGTTCGATAACAAATCCAAATAGCGTTGGCGATAACGCGTCTCGGTGTCTTTGAGTCCGTGCCATTTCTCCGGCAGCGGCGATAACGTTTTGGCGTAAAGTTCCAAGCGCAGAACCTCGACGGTAATTTCGCCGGTCTTGGTTCGAAAAAGATTTCCCGTCACGCCGATAAAATCGCCGAGATCATATTCCTTCAACAGCATCGCGTAATTTTCTGCGCCGAAAACATTTTGGCGAAAGAATAATTGAATTTTGCCGCTGCCATCTTGCAAATGCGCGAAGGTGATCTTGCCCATATCGCGGAACGCGACGAGCCGCCCGGCGAGTTGCGCGTTTTCTAATTTGCCGTCGCGCGTGAACGCATCAATCGCGTCTTGCGCGCGATGCGTGCGCGTCGCGCGGAGAGGATAGGGTTCGCTGCCGCGCGCGCGCGCGCGCGCGAGTTTTTCATAGCGCGCGCGTTGTTGATCGTTGAAATTTTTGGTTAGTTCATCGCTCATGCGATGGCTCCGGATTTCTCGACGTCATTGCGAGGAGCGTTGTTTGCGACGAAGCAAACCCCAAGATGCATTTGGAGATTGCGTCGCGCCTTCGGCGACTCGCAATGACGGCAAGTGAAAAATAAAACCGAAGGATAACGGGCGATCCTTCGGCGGGGCGTTTCGTTTTGGTTTAACGAATGTCTTGAACTTTGAGGACGCGGACGCCGTCAGGAATTCTCACTTGCACTTCATCGCCGGCGCGTTTGCCTAACAACGCGCGGCCGACCGGCGACTCGTTGGAAATTTTTCCGCGCGTCGGATCCGCTTCCGCCGAACCGACGATTTGAAATGATTCGTCATCATTCGAGCCGCGTTCGACGACGGTGACAATCGAGCCGAGACCGACAATGTCCGCGCCGCGCGCTTTGTCAATCATCACCGCGTTCTTGAGCATTTGCTCGATCGTCATGATCCGCCCTTCGACGAATGCCTGCTCATTTTTGGCTTCGTCGTACGCGGAATTTTCCATGATGTCGCCTTCTTCTTTCGCCGAGTGAATCGCTTCCGCAATCTGCGCGCGTTTCACGGTGCGCAAGTGATCGAGTTCCGCTTCCAATTTGGCGCGGCCTTCCGGCGTTAGAAAAATGGGCTTGTCCATAAATGACCACTTCCTTTAGAACATGTATGCAAAAAGTTCTATTGCAGATGCTTTCCCTCAAGAAACTTGATTGTCAGACGTTCGAAATTGTTCCGGAAGGTTTTGCATACACGCTCTAGATAAAAAATCAGTCGGACAATCGCCCGCCCAAAAGGCAGAGCCGATGTCCAACTGCGCGCTATTATATGCCAATTTTGTTTTTTACGCAACCGCCGGAGTGGCTAAACTCGAAGATTTATTCTTGCAAAAAAGAAAAGTTACAATGTCATTCTGAGCGACTCCTTCGTTTCACTCAGGATAAACTCCGGGAGCGAAGAATCTTGTTATGCACCTTGAAATCAAACGGGTCAACGAGATGCTTCGCGGAGTTTACAGTGAGCGAAGTGATACTGCTCAGCATGACAATGATTCTTATATCACCGCAAGAATTTGATCTCTTCGCGATTTGCCGCTCCGAGAGCGCTGATTGTTTGTTATAATCAACCGATGAAAGATTTCAATTCGCGCAAGTATCAGGGACAAGTTGAACGCGAATTAATCGTCGGCGGAATTGTCATTACAATTTTCGTTGGCGGTGGATTGATTTGGTTGATCTGGGGTCAAGCCGCACTGATCGCCGCGCTCGCCTGCTTTGGAATTTTTTTCGCGCTGTGCGTTGGGTTGCTATTATTTTTTCGATTGCTTGAAATCGCGAGCCGCTAAAGTTAGTCTCTAGTCATTAGTCATTGGTCACTTGTCATTCATCATTCATCATTCGTCATTTGTAATTTGTAATTTTTATTCTTCATTTCTCTACGTACTCGTCACGCGTCGCGTCTCCAACACATTCGGCAAGCGATCGATTTTGTTCAACACGCGCGTCAATTGATCCGCGCTCGAAATCTCGAGCGTGGCATTGATGCGCGCCATGCGATCCGCGCGATTCGTCGTCGCGATTGCCGAACTCATGCTAATGCCTTCCCCCGCGACGATATTCGTAATATCCGCGAGCAGTCCACCGCGATCCAACGCCGCCACTTCGATCAAGACCGGATAGAACGCGCGCGCGTCTTTTTTCCAATCTATTCTGATCAGACGATCTTTTTCCGTGTCAATGTCCAAAACATTTTTGCAATCACTGCGATGAATCGTGATGCCGCGCCCGCGCGTAATGAACCCGATCACTTCATCGCCGGGCAAAGGATTGCAACAGCGCGCGACGCGCTGTAACAAACCGGCCAGCCCTTCCACTTTGAGTTTGGTTTCAAATTGCGGAATCACTTTGGGCGCCGGCAGCGCGGCGGGTATGGTCGCGCGTTCGTCATCGAGCAATTTGATGCCGACATTGGAAATGCTCAGGTCTTCGTGCCCCAATGCTTCCAGAAAATCGTCCGCGCTGGCATAATTAAATTGCGCGCTGAGCGTTTCAAAATTCCGCTCACCAATGCCCAAGCGATGAAATTCTTTTTCCAATAACGCGCGCCCTTGCGCGATGGCTTCGGCGCGCGCCTGATGTTTGAAATAGTGGCGGATTTTTTCGCGCGCGCGCGTCGTCATCACCAGTCCCAAGCCGGGATTCAACCAATCGCGACTGGGTCCGCCTTTTTTGGCGGTGAGAATTTGCACGCGGTCGCCGGTCTTGAGAGAATAATCGAGTGAGACGATGTGCCCATCCACTTTCGCGCCGCGACAGCGATTGCCAATTTCCGTGTGGACGAGGTACGCAAAATCAATCGGCGTCGCGCCCGCCGCCATTTCATAAATATCGCCCTTGGGCGAAAAGACGTACACTTGATCTTGAAAAATATCGGTCTTGAGCGAATCTACAAAAACGTTCGCGTCCAAATCTTTTTGCCACTCCATCAACCCGCGCACCCAATTGATTTTGTATTCCACATTCGGATCCAGCGACGCGCCCGCCTCTTTATATTTCCAATGCGCGGCGATGCCGTACTCCGCGATGCGATGCATCTCCGCGGTGCGAATCTGAACTTCCAACGCTTTGCCGTCGGGACCAATGACCGCGGTGTGCAGCGATTGATATAAATTATCTTTCGGCCGCGCGATAAAATCGTCGAACTCGGACGGAATGGGCGTCCAGATCGAATGCGCGACGCCTAGCACGAGATAACAATCGTTCTTTTGTTCGACGATGACGCGCACCGCGCGCAGATCGTAAATCTGCGAAAAATCTCTGCCCTTGCGTTGCATTTTTTTATGGATGCTGTAAATATGTTTGGGGCGACCGGTGATCTCGAGGACGGGGACGTTTTCTTGTTTGAGGCGGTCTTGCAGAATCGCGATGGCTTGCTTGATGTACGAATGTTGATCGTCTTTGTCGTCGGCAAGCAGATGCTCTAGTTCTTTATATTTTTCCGGTTCCAGATGCTTGAGCGCGAGGTCTTCGAGTTCGCGGCGAATCGTATAAATTCCCAAACGATTCGCGAGCGGCGCGAAAATTTCCAACGTTTCGAGCGCGATGCGTTTTTGTTTATCGGGGCGGAGCGCGGCGAGCGTCCGCATATTGTGCAAGCGATCGGCGAGTTTGATGATGACGACGCGAATTTCTTCCGCCATCGCGAAAAACATTTTGCGCAGCGATTCGGCTTTGGTTTCTTCCAGCCCTAAACGCAACTGCGAAAGTTTTGTCACGCCATCCACCATCTTGGCAACTTTGTCACCAAATTGATCGCGAATGGTTTCGAGCGTCGTCGTTGTATCTTCCGGCACGTCGTGCAACAACGCGGCGATGAGCGTGTCTTCGTCAAAATGCAGATCGGCGAGAATGCGCGCGGTTTCGAGCGAATGTTGAATGTACGGCTCGCCGGTCGCGCGTTTTTGTCCTTGATGCGCCGCGCGCGCGAGTTCGTACGCGCGTTCCAAGCGGTCGGCATCGAGCTGCGCGTTGTATGCTTGCGCTTGCTTGACGAGAGTTTGAATGTCCATTGGAATAATAACGCGTAATGCGTAAAACGTAAAACATAAAACGTAATTCGTAATTCGTTTTACGCATTACGTTTTACAGTCTTATGGCTTTCGATTCTACTCCAATGAAATTATTTTGGCAATGCGCGCGATTGCCGCAAATAAAAACCTGACAGATTTACAAGAACTGTCAGGTCTGAGTAACGCGCTCCGAAAATCAAAGCCGCGATATTCTAAATGTCATTGCGAGCCGTCCTGAGCAAAGCGAAGGAACCGCGAAGCAATCCCCAAGTCACGCGGAGATTGCTTCGTCGCAAAGTGAGCTCCTCGCAATGACACAGCAATACAAATTCCGCGTCGAACTCGTGCGCCGTTGGGTGCAAGAACGCGCGATCTAAAGGTTGCCTGTCACCCTGAACGAAGTGAAGGGTCTTGTAATGCGGAATTGATTCAACGTCCAACAACAAGATTCTTCACTGCGTTCAGAATGACATTCTTCCCCTCGGTTCACAACATCAAACAAAACCGGCGCGATGAAAATTTCTCACCACACCGTTCGCCGTTCACTGCTTACCGCCTACTGCCTACTGATTACTGTTTACTGCTCACTGCTTCCCCGCCCACTCAATCCCCAACTCTTTCAACTTTTCGCGCGTCGGCACACCATTTTCATCCCATCCCATTTGGCGATAGTACGCTTGCGCCGCCGCGTGAAAACGATCTTCTGGATATTCTTGTCCCGCGAGCGGTCCTGAATCGAACGCTTTGAAAAATCTTTTCGGCAACGCATCTTTTCCGCGTTCGACGCGCTAAAATTCGCGCGCGCCGAGCCGAATGTCGCGGGCTGGAGCAATATTCGCGTCGTAATCGCGGACAGCATCGCCGCGATTGTGAATGGAAAACCGCCGCAAGATGTGCTGAAGGACGCGGAGAAAAGGGCGAACGCGATGCTGGCAGGACAATGAACCTTCAAAGACAAATTGACGCCCCGCTACCTTGATGATATGATTTCCAAGAGGGGAGAAATGAAGCGCGCGCCGCCAGCGTTCGCGATCATTCGCGTCTATTTGTTTGGATCATTCCGAATCGAAAAAGACGCGCGTGTGTTCAGACTGCCCACGCACAAAATCGAATCTTTGCTTGCCTACCTGCTCCTCTACCCCGAACCACACCCGCGCGAAAAAATTGCCGCGCTCTTTTGGGGCGATACCTCCGCCAAAAAAGCATCCGATTCTCTCCGCAATTCGCTCGCTGTCCTTCACAAATTTTTCGGCGACGCGCTCCTCACTGCCGACCGCGAAATCATTCAGATCAATCTGGATGCGCGCCTCTGGGTAGACGCGCGCGTTTTTCGCGCGCAAGCCCAAGCATTTCTTTCCGCGACTTTGCCCGATCCCGCTGAAATCAATCTCGAACTCTATCGCGGCGATCTGCTCGCGAATTTCTACGACGATTGGATCGCGCCCGAGCGCGAGCAGTTGCGCGCGCTGTACATTGATGCGCTTTTGCGCGCGGCTCAACTCTGGCGCGCGCGGAGCGAATACGAACGCGCGATTGAATGCGCACGCCGCGTTCTAGCCGCCGATTCTGCCAATGAACGCGCGCACCAGCATCTCATGTTTTGCTTTCTCGTCAGCGGCGACCGCGGCGCCGCGCTCAAGCAGTACGACGAGTGTGCGCGCGCGCTGCGCGAAGACCTCGGCGTCGAGCCCGCGCCCGAAACGCGCGCGCTTTATTTTTGGATCAAACAAACCCCGCCTGAATTTCCCGCGTTGGCGGCGCGCATCACCAACCTACCGATTCCGTTCTCGTCATTCATCGGCAGAAAAGAGGCGATGACGCACGTCAAGCGGACGTTAATCGAATCGCGCTTGGTGACGCTGACGGGTCCGGGCGGCAGCGGAAAAACGCGGCTCGCGATTCAAGTCGCGACGGATCTATTGGATCAATTTCGCGATGGCGTGTGGTGGATTGAATTGCAAGACCTCCACGATGCAACGCTCGTCGAGCCAGTCGTCGCCAAAGCGTTGGGAATTCATCCCGCGCCCAACGAAAGTTTGATCGAAACGCTCGAACGTTTTCTCGCGTCCAAACGATTGCTCTTAGCGCTGGATAATTGCGAACACCTGCTTGCCGCGTGCGCGCCGTTGTGCCGATCCCTTTTGCAAACGTGCGCCGATTTGAAAATTTTGACGACGAGCCGCGAGCCGCTGGGCTTGCTCGGCGAAAGTATCGTGCCGGTCCCGACGCTCTCCGTGCCTGACCCGCATGCGCTTTCGTTTGCCGATCTCTTGATGTCGTACGAAGCAATTCGATTGTTTGTCGAACGCGCGCGGAATGTGGACGCGAAATTCGCGTTGACCGCGCAGAACGCCGCGCCGATCGCGCAAATTTGCCAACGGCTGGACGGCATTCCGCTCGCGATTGAACTGGCTGCGGCGCGCGTCAAGGTCTTGGCGCCCGCGCAAATCGTGACTTTATTGGATGATCGTTTTCATTTGTTGACGAATGGCAATCGGCGCGCGTTGCCGCGCCAGCAAACCCTGCGCGCCGTGATGGATTGGAGTTATGATTTGTTGACGAACGCCGAACGCGCTTTGTTTGCGCGGCTTGCGGTTTTCGCGAATGGATGCACGTTGCCAGCGGCGAAATCAGTATGCAGTATGCAGAAGGCAGAAGGCAGTGAGGAAAATCTGCCGACCGCCGACCGCCTTCTGCCTACTGATGTGCTCGATTTGCTCACTCATCTGGTGGACAAATCGCTCGTGATTGCCGAAGAAGAGAATGGCGCGGCGCGCTATCGAATGTTGGAGACGATCACCAGTTACGCGCGCGACAAGTTGATGGAATCGGGCGAAGCCGAGCGGATGTACGATCAGCATCTAAAGTGGATGATCGCCGCAGCGAAAGAGGCAGAGCCAAATTTGCAAGGTGAGCATGAAGTTGAATGGCTCGCGCGCCTGGATCTGGAACATGATAATCTGCGCGCCGCGCTCGATTGGGCGTTGACGAAAGATGACGCGGCGTCCGCGCTCGAACTCAGTACGGCGATGTGGTATTTTTGGTTTGTGCGCGGCTATCATCGCGAAGGATTGACGCGGTTGCTCGAAAGTCTCAAGCGCAGCCAACGCGATGACTTGACCGCCAATTCGTTACGCGCCAAAGCATTGAACGCGGTCGGCGCACTCGATTGGAGTTTGGGCGATTTGAATTCGGCGCGCCGCGCGTTAGAGGACGCGCTCGCGTTGGGCAGAGCATTGCACGACGCGGCAAGTCAAATCGTTTCGCTCAAGACGCTGGGAATGATCGTTGCGTATCAAAATGATTTTTCGGCTGCGCGCGCGTTGATCGAAGAGGGTCTGGCGCTGGCGCGCGAACAGAATAATCCGCGTGAGACCGGCGAAGCGCTCTTCTTCTTGGGCGAAGTCGCGCTGTATGAGGACGATCTTGTGCGCGCCAAGGATTTATACGAACAGGGCGTGACCTTGTTGAGGGAAATAAGAGAAAAGAATATTCTGGCGCATCCGCTGAGGCGGCTCGGAGAGATCGCGTTAAGGCAACGCGATTACGCGCGTGCGCGCACCTTGTGCCTCGAAAGTTTGGAACTCAATCGGCAACTGAACAATCGGCGCGGCATTGCCGCGAGTCTAGTCGGACTGGCGGGTATTGCTGGCGCGCAAGGTGATGTCGAACGCGCGGTGAAAATTCTGGGCGCGGTAGACGCAACCATCCGCACGCTGGGACTTCCGTTTTGGAAAGCCGACCAAGTGGAATTTGAAAAGCACGTCGCCTTCGCGCGCGCAAATCTCGCGCCAAACGATTTTGAGGCGCGGTGGAAGGAAGGCCGCGCGCTGACGTTGGAGGAGGCGATTGATTATTCGCTGATCCAAGAATGATCAATGGTGCCAATTTTCCAAGACCTGCCAAATGCAGGTCTTTTTTTGCGCCTACAATTGCTTTTTCATTTTGCGATTATTTTGCGACGAGGGTGTACAAGAACCACGTACGCGTCTATGTATAGGAGGTTTCAAAGTGAACACGGAAAAATGGAACGAGCGACTCAAGAAATTGGTGCGCACTACTATTAGGTTTTTAAGATTGGCGAAGCTAATCGAGCTATTGCGCAATCTCTTAAACAATCTCAAGGGGCTCGCGAAAATAGCTCCTAGTCTCGCTCTCGCCGCGTTACTAGTGGCCCTGATCCTCCTTGTCAGTTTGGGTTATTGTACTAGTCGGGGGCAACAAAAAGAGGTCGAAGCCAAGCAAACCCAAACAGCAACCAAAAAGACTGCGGTTCAAGAAGCCGAGAATCAGACCTCGAATGAATCGCAAGCCAGGGGACAGAACCAACAGCAACCGCCACAACAACCGCCTTCTCAACAAACACCCTGCATGTCGTTCAGTTTTGAGGCAGACCCGCCCGAGGGAAAAAATTTCTCGGCGCGCTCGACCGTGTTGCGAATCAAAACGGATTATCCGCTCAAAGCGGACGAGATGTTCAGTTATCTGCTTACGTTGAGAGAGAACGAACTAGAAGGGGTGTTGGGCAAGTTGAGTCGTGGCGATTTGAACGACGAAATAATCGCGCGGTTGCGGATGAAACGTCTCGGCACGACGACGGAAAAATCTTTGGCGCTCAATCCCAGTGATATCAAGTTTCCGTACGATCCCGCCGCGTTCACCAAATTTTGGTGGAGCGTGCTGGTGGTGGGTGCGGAAGTTATGCCGCGCGCTTGCGGGCAAGTGTATTCGTTCACGTGGCAGACCGCGCCGCCACCTGCCGCGCCAGTTCCACCACAACAACAACCACCGCAACCACCTGCAGCCCCACCGACGGCAACACCGCGACGCTAACGCAGACCGCGAGTGGATTGTTTGCGCGAACGATTGTCATCGAAAATTTTCATACGCCGAAATCTCAATCAGGAGGTCATAACGATGGACAGCACTGTGTACTTAACAACATATACTATGCTCCTCGCGAGTTTAGTAGAATATGCTTTGCTCCTCGCACTCATTGCGATGGCCCTGCTCATTGGGCTTTTGGCTTGGGGCGTGAAATTCAAATTCAAACTCCCCAAATCGGCAGACGGGGAAAACGAAAAATTAAAACTCTATGGCTTACCCGCGATGCTCGCGCTCTTTGGCGGCGCGCTCGTCATCGTGTTGATTGTGCTATTCACTCAGCCCACAGGACCGACGACCGATACGAGTGTTGGTGTGCCAACCGATATCAAAGGCCTTCCGCAAATCGCACACGCACAGGAAGGCACGAGCGCGCCAAAACCTTGCGCGACGCCGGCACCGCAAGGAGAGACGTTGGCACAGGTACAGAATGAATCGCCCACACCCGCGCCCACGCCAACCGGAACGCGGACTCCTCCCTCAATAACAAAAGCCGAGCCCATACCCACTTGCACACCCGCGTCCATTTCCATTCCCCCGGGCATAAATTTGCTCGCCACGCCGAAGATCAACATCGCTTGCATTCCCGGCGTGCTGATGTTCGATCCGCCCGACGGAAAATCTTTCGCGGCGAACAACACCGTCCTGCGTTGGCGCACCGATTACCAACTCAGGCCGGATGAAATGTTCGCGATTCACGTTTCGCATCAAAATCCCAAACCGATGGGCGGCATGATTGATGAAAAACCGATCGGGCTGACACGCGAGCAAATCTTTTCGATTGATCTCACCAAATGGGATAATGCCGGCAAGTTCGGCGACTTTTATTGGCTGGTTCGGATCCGCGGCGTGGATGGAACATATCGCGATTGCGAACCCAAGCCCATTTCATTTCAACTGATCGGTCTCGCGCAACCCGCCGCGCCTCAACCGCAACAACCTGCCGCGCCGCCCGCGTCTCCGCCAACGGCAACGCCGCGACGCTAACGCCAATAATCGGCTATTCAATGAAAGTAAGGACGAAATGAAACTCTCGAAAATTATTCTTTGTTTCTCTGCGACAATTCTCTCGACCGCCGGGATGGCGTGCGCCGTGCCACCGGCGGCAACGCCGACGCCTGCCGCCATCCCTACAAGCGCGCCGATTGTTGCTACCTCAACTCGTACTTCGGTTACAATCCCAACACTTGTCTCACCGATTGCACCACCATCGCCAACTCTAGTTCGCACGGTGACGCCCGCGCCAACTCTAACGCCGGCTGAACCGGGCATGATTGGGTGTCAAGATGTGAACGCGCGCATTACAAGATTGATGAACGACAGAAGAGTGACTTGGACAGATTTCATTGCTATCCAAGTCGTCTCCGGCAACGTTGGTATTTGGACAACCGTGAACAAGCCCACGATGCAAAACTGGCATGTGCAGTACAGCGGCGATAACAAAAAAACGTGGGCAGTCATTGGCAAACCCTCAACCGATTCGGTCACGGATCTCCAGCGCTATGCGTGGGCAACTACTGCGATACCCGACGGCGACTATTGGCTGCGCCTTCGCATCGTTGACCGAGCCGGAAACTTTGAAGACCCCTGTGAGATTCACGTGATCGTGAAGAATGTGTCCGGCGAGCAAGGATTGACTGTCGGGTGCGACGATCCCCAAGTTCAAATCACCGACCCAAAGCCGAATCAAATCGTAACCGGAACGGTGATTGTGCGAGGGAGCGCCAACCGCGCCAACTTCGCTTATGAAAAACTAGAATTTAGCAGTGACCGAAACACTTGGGCGCCGATTGGCGCGCAATCAATTCGACCTTCGATCAATGAAATTCTGGGTTCTTGGCAAACCCGCGCGATTCCGAATGGGGAGTACTGGTTGCGGGTATCGGCGGTGGACAAAGCCGGCAACTTTTCCGCGTGTGAAATTCGCGCGACAGTCAAGAATTAAATGGAACGGCGTCATTGATTCCGCATGCGAATTGACCTGCCGGCAATTCCGGCAATCGTGTTTGGGAAATAGTACGACTCATCTGAAAAAAAGGGGCGAACCCTTGCGGTCGCCCCTACGATTTATATCGCCCACTCAATCCCCAACTCTTTCAACTTTTCGCGCGTCGGCACACCATTTTCATCCCATCCCATTTGGCGATAGTACGCTTGCGCCGCCGCGTGAAAACGATCTTCTGGATATTCTTGTCCCGCGAGCGGTCCCGAATCGAACGCTTCGAAAAATATTCTTGGATCGTTCCGTCCCACCCCGTCACCGAATTCATCACGTCCACCATTTGCTTATTTTCGTACGGGAGAAAAATGCACATCACCGCGCTATCCCAAAAATGCGTCCAATTCGATTCTGCGACGAGAAATTTTACTTTGTCCGCGCTCAAATTATTCGCGGGCAACGGCGCGGTGATAGATGGATCGCGTTCGGTGAGATCGCTTACGTCTTTAGTATACACCGTATCGTGAATGTTGTGATTGTGATCCGCGCCTGTCGGCGAAATCGCGTAGCCCAATCCAATCGCGGCTTTGAGGCGCGGCTCGTGCATTGGCATTTCCTGCCCGCGCACATGCATCGCGAATTCTTCTGCGCCTTTGCCGATTTGCTGCGCCGCGCGCGCCGCGCCTTCTGCCAACACATTCCCGAATCCTTTACGCCGCGTGATTGCTTCCACCATTTGCAACATCGCGCGCGCGTTCCCGCGTTTCAATTCGATTCCGTCCGTGTCTTGCGTCGTGATCAACCCGCGCTCGAAACATTCGATTGCAAACGCAATCGTCACGCCGAGCGAGATCGTGTCCATGCCGTACATCGCGCATAACTCATTTGCTTTCGCAATCGCGATCAAATCGTCGTTCGCTTGCATCGAACCAAACGCCGCGAGCGTTTCATATTCGGGTCCGCCGTACAACGGATCCACCGATCCGTGCGCGCTCTCTTTTACTTCTACGACGCGCTTGCAGCGCACCGCGCACGCGAAACACGTTTCGCGTTTCGTGAGAATCGTCGCGGTCATCGTTTGTCCATCAATTTTTTCTTCCGCGTCGAAATGCCCTTGCGTGAAATTGTACGACGGCAATCCGCCCGACCGATGCAAGCCGCGCATAATGCCCGCCGTGCCGTGCTCGTGCAACCGCGCGACCTCTTGCAAATTCGCGCCCATCCATTTCGATAAAGCTTGCACGCCTTGCGGCGCGAAAATTTCCATCTTGCCTTTGCCTGCCGGCGCGCGCACCGCGATGCCTTTCAAATTTTTCGAGCCCATCACCGCGCCCAAACCATTGCGCCCCACAAAATGCGAACGATCATTTACGATCGCGGCAAAGCGCACGCGATTTTCGCCCGCGGGTCCAATCAACGCGGTGCGAATCAAACGGTCGTTCAGTTCCGCGCGCAACGCGTCTTCCGTTTCGCCGGTCGACTTGCCCCACAAATGCGCGGCATCGCGAAATTCGCATTGATCGTCGTGAAGCCACAAGTACGTTGCTTTGTCCGCGCGTCCCGTGATAACAATTCCATCGAGACCCGCGCGTTTTAATTCCGCGCCCCAATAGCCACCGCCTTCCGCGTTGCCAAATCCATTCGTCAACGGCGATTTCGCGCCCGCGCCATTGCGCCCTTGTCCACTAAATGCCGCGCCGGTGAGCGGACCCGCGGCAAAAATTAATGGATTGCGCGGATCGAACGCATCGATCCCGCGCGGCAATTCTTTCAACAAATAATACGCGAC
>JACQEA010000103.1 GCA_016200825.1 Chloroflexota bacterium
CGAAATTATCGCGGCGGTGTGGCCCGGCGTAGACGCGGGCGGCATCAGCGAAGAAGCGATTGATGCGTTGATCAAACGTTTACGCGCGCGCCTGCGCGAGAGCGGCGCGCAACAGGAATACATTCAGGTTCTGCGCGGGCAGGGCGTTAGATTGGCGCAGCCGGATTAAGTTCGCCGCAAATTTTCAAATCGTAGCGCAAATTTTTTTCGCGATGTAATCCTTGGTGACTATTTCTTCCGCGGTTGAAAACGAAATACGAAAGGGACTGGCACCGTCGAAGAGATGGTGAATTATTTTTCGAGAACAGAGCAACAATGTCATTCTGAGAGAGCGAAGCGACCGAAGAATCTCGTTATGCACTTTGAAATCAAACGAGTCAACGCGATGCTTCGCGGAGTTTATAGTGAGCGAAGCGAATCTACTGAGCATGACAATGAGACTTGATTCCTTCACTCAAATTTGATCTCTGCGATATGCAACTTTTCGCAATCTGCAATTGACTAATTTTCTCCCCGCGCTATAATCCTCGCACCGTGACAAATGCGCTGGAAAATATTCGCGTGTTGGAAATGACCGAGGCAATGGCGGGACCGTACTGCGCGATGTTGCTCGGCGATTTTGGCGCAGACGTGATCAAAATCGAACGACCGCAGATTGGCGATCAAGCGCGCGCGTGGGGTCCGCCGTTTGTGCAAGGCGAGTCCGCGTATTTTCTTTCGGTCAATCGCAACAAGCGCAGTGTCACGCTCGACATCAAAACCGACGCGGGCTTGCGCGTTCTCCACCAACTTATTTCCACGTCAGACATTTTCATCACCAACATTCCGCGGCTCGATTCTCTGCGCCGCGCGCGAATTGATTACGATTCTTTGCGCGCGATTAATCCCCGTCTCATCTACGTCGCGATCTCGGGCTACGGACATACCGGACCCAAAGCCGGACGCGGCGGGTACGATGTGGTCGCGCAAGGCGAAGCCGGTTTGATGGCAATCACCGGCAATGCCAACGATGGAGCGATTCGTTTTCCCGCGCCGATGGCGGATATTAGCGCGGGCGTGTACGCGACGATTGGGATACTAGCCGCGTTGTACGCGCGCGAAAAATCTGGCGCGGGTCAATTCATTGACGTCGCGCTCGTGGATGCGCAGGCGACGTGGCTCGCGAATATCGGCGGCTCGTTTTTCGCGACGGGCGCGCGCGCGAAAAAAATCGGCAATGAACATCCGACCATCACGCCGTACCAACCCGTGAAATGCAAAGACAAATTTATTATTATCGCGGTCGGGACGGAATCGTTGTGGCAAAAATTTTGTCGCGCGCTCGGCGCGGAGCAAACTCTGCTGAACGATGCGCGCTACGCGACCAACCCCGACCGCAACGCACATCGCGCGGAATTGATCGCGGCAATCGAAAAAATTCTTGCCGCGCGCGACGCGGACGAATGGATTCGCGAATTTGTCGCGCACGAAATTCCTGCGGGTCCAATAAATTTTCCAGATGAAACGTTGTGCGATGAACATTTACGCGCGCGCGGAATGATTGTCGAGTTGGAGCATCCGTTGCTTGGCGTGGTGAAATCCATCGGCAATCCCGCGCATTTGTCTGACACGCCGCCAACGTATCGCCGCTATCCGCCGCGTTTGGGCGAGCATAATGCAGAAATTTTAGAATCGCTTGGGTTTAGTGAAACGGAGATCAAGCAAATGGCTGAAGGTTGAGGGTGCGATGGAACATCCAACTTCACAATCACCCGAACGATTTCTACATATCTATTGCGATGAAAGTCGGCAAACTGTTGACCGCTATATGGTGATTGGAGGCATCATCACCCGCCGCGAGAATGAAGAAAGGTTTGCCGAAACCATGCGGCTTTTTCGTGACAGTCAGAATATGAAGGCGGAGTTCAAATGGGTCAAAGTCTCGTCTCAAAAGCTGAAAGAATACCGTGCGCTTATTGACTTGTTCTTTAGCGTGAACCAAGCATTCCATTTTAAGGTGATTGTGATCAACACTCAGGAAATTGATAATCGCCGCTACAATAAAAATGATGCTGAACTGGGTTTTTACAAACTGATGTATCAATTCCTCTTACATAGTTTCGGCGCATATCTCTCGCCGAGTGATCGGTGTATCATTTTTCTAGATCAACGAACAACTTCCAAGTACAAGCTATCGAAGCTGTGTTCCATTCTGAATAATGGATTGCATAAGAAATACAAGTATCTCAGGCGCCCTGTCCACAATATTCAAGCCACTGATTCAAAGAAGAGCGATTTGATTCAGATTGCGGACGTGCTGATGGGAGCGATTGGTTACGAAATGAACGGGGCGCATACACGAACAGGAGCCAAGCGAGGAAAAGTTCTACTTGCAGAATATATTGCGCAAAAGGCAGGCTTGGTTAATCTACAACAGCCAACGGCGCGCAGTAATAAAACGTTTTCAATTTGGCATTTTCACTTTCGCGACTATTTGCGAAAATGAAAAATGCCTCAAGTCCTAAGCCCTTGCGGGCTACCCTCGAAGGGTTTCCGTGACGTCATCACGGTTTTCGGGCTTGATGGCATTTTCCAAATGCTATTATAGCACAGTCTGTCAATTCACGTCTGCAAAGACAAATAAGGATTTATGCAGAAATGTCCTCACTCATTCCCGATACAGATTCGATTGACGATCAAATTCAAAAACTGCGCGAGCGAGAGGCGTTAAACAGCAACCCGTCAAACCGATTGCCGCACCTGTGCTTGCGGGGACGCACACGCCTGTTTATAAGATGCACCGCTATTTCGTACGGCTAGATTAGTGTTGGTGAATTTTCTTGACAAAGCAAAAATCATTCGAGTGGAGCAATTGACGGAAAAAGGAATGGATTCGCTTCTGCCCGTAAGAACAATTCGATAATTGAATTCCAAATTCAACTTTCAAACAAGGAGGCAACGATGCTAGACTTTACCCCGGTTCGTGAAAAGAAAATGACGATGCTCGAACTCGTGAAAGATTTGCGCGCCAACGATCTGCGCAAACTCACGAATGAAATGATTGACGCGGAACTCAAACTCATCCGTGAGTGCGCGGATGCGGATGTTGTGTTTGTTCCCGTTGATCCCAACGCTCAAGATGAAGCCGCGGCGACGGAAGAAGAGAAAAATATCGCGTGGACGCTTGGGCATGTGGTCGTGCACGCGACCGCGTCGAGTGAAGAAGGCGCGTATATGTCGGTCGAACTCGCGCGCGGCGTGGAATATCGCGGCGGGCGTTCGCGCTATGAAACGCATTGGACGACGGTGCAGACCATCGCGCAATGCCGCGCGCGCTTGGAAGAATCGCGCAAGATGCGACTCGCCGCGCTCGATATGTGGCCCCAAGAACCGCGTTTGGAAAACACATATCAAGTGAATCCTAACGCACCAATCGGGAATTGCGTTTCGCGTTTTGTCGCGGGCTTGTCGCACGACGATTCGCATCTCGCGCAAATTGCGGAAATTGTGCGGCAAGCGAAAACAGCGCGGAAATAAATCGCCACAGAAGCACACAGAATCACACCGAATTTTTTTCTGTGGATTTCCGTGTGGTTCTGTGGCTGAAATGGAAAGTGAATGACAACAATTCAAGAA
Source organism: Chloroflexota bacterium (assembly GCA_016200825.1). Taxonomy (GTDB): domain Bacteria; phylum Chloroflexota; class Anaerolineae; order UBA4142; family UBA4142; genus JACQEA01. The sequence goes on from JACQEA010000103.1 coordinate 3,616, forward strand.
CGTCTCAAATGGGACATCACACCCGAATTGTACGAAAAAATTCGGCGGCTGTGGATCAAACATTCGATTGCGGAGGACAAGCGCGATTTAGATGGACTCATCGCAACGCTCGCGCCGGATTGCGTGTACGAAATTTTTCCGCAGGGTCAACGCTGGGAAGGTCACGCGGGCGCGCGCGCGTTTTATACCGAACTGCTCACCGCGTTTCCCGATATCAAATTTAGTCTGACCGATATTGTGATTGGTCCGCAAGGCGTGATCGAAGTGGCGGACGCGACCGGCACGCGCAAAGGGGTGTGGCTCGGCGCGCCCGCGACGAATGCGCGC
>JACQEA010000104.1 GCA_016200825.1 Chloroflexota bacterium
AAATCCCGCCGCGATCCGCTTGGTCAACGAACAAATCCAGCGCGCACATCAGCGCGCAGTGGATGCTTTGCTCGACATCAAAATCTGCGACCCCGCGATGGGAAGCGGTCATTTTCTCGTCGAAGCAGTGGATTATCTTACTGACCGCGTCATTCGCGTGGTTAATCAATATCCGCAAGACGATCCTGTTCTCGCGATGTTGGAGCGAATTCGCAAAACTGTATTTGCGGAGATGGAACGCCAAGGAATTGAAATCAATCCCGCGCGCTTGGATGATACATCGCTTTTGATGCGCGTCGTGATGAAGCGGTGCATTTATGGCGTGGACGTGAACGAAATGGCAGTTGAACTCGCCAAAGTTTCTTTGTGGCTGCATTCATTCACGATTGGCGCGCCGCTTTCATTTCTGGACCATCATTTGCGCTGCGGCGACTCGCTCATCGGCGCGATGGCGCGCGGAGTGCAAAAAGAATTCCTGGGCGAACTCACGCTCTTCGGAAGTCCATTTGAAGGTGTGTTGACGGCCGCGAAAACAATGCAAGAAATTTCATTGTCCTCGGATGCAACCATAGCCGATGTGGAGAACAGCGCGAACTTGTACGATTTCTTTGAACAAGCCGCGCGCAAGTACAAACGCGTGCTCGATATTTATCTGATGCAATTTTTCGGTTTCAAAGCCGCAGGCGAGTTTCTTCTTCTCTTTGGCAGTGAAGCCATCAACGTCTCGCTTGATAAACTAGGCAAAGATCATCGCCAATTGTTTCAAGACCACGAAAAATTTCACGGCGAGAAAAAAATCTTTCATTGGGATTTGGAATTTCCCGAAGTGTTTATTGATTTGGAACAGACCGCGTGGAGAGAGGACGCAGGATTTGACGCGGTGATTGGCAATCCCCCCTACGTGGATGTGACCGCAGACAAATACTACAACCAATCTTATTCCGCCGCGTCTTCACGCAACTTGTATTCGTATATGCTCGAAAGGTCGGGCGTCGTTTGTCGCGCGGGGAGTATGTTGGGAATGATTGTCCCGATGTCGCTTGTTTGCTCCGACCGTATGAGCATTTTGCGCGATTGGTTCAAATCGAATTATGCGAACATCCAAATCGCGAATTTTGGCATTCGCCCCGCGAAAATTTTTCCCGATGTTGACCAGCGCGTTACGATTCTCGTCGCGCGCAAGAAAAAAGAAAGTGCTGAGACAACAAAAGTTTTCGCGACGCGTCTCAATCGCTGGCGCGACGGCGAAGAACAAACGATGATTGCCAATCTCTCTTTTAGCGATATTACTAAACTGCCCGCGCAATTTGGCTGGGCGAAACTATTCAGGCAAGAAAAACGTGTGAGCGATTATCTTGGCAAAGATTGGAATTTTTATTTGCATACAATCGGCCGTTATTGGTTGAAAGCATACGATTTTGAGCCAACATATCTTGAAGCAAGCGGAAAATCGGGACGCTCATCAACATTGGTTGAATTGTCCGCGCAATCAGAGGAAATTGGGAAGGTCATCATCGCGTTGGTGAATTCATCGCTCTTCTTTTGGTACTGGATTCTTTACGGTGATGAATTCCATTTAACGCCAGAAGAAGTCAAAGCGTTTCCATTCACTTACGACAAGGGACACAAGTCCATTTACAAAAAACTCGCGCAGGCGGCGGATGAGTTGATGAAGGATTACAAAGAGCATTCCGTACTGAAACGCGGCAAGTATCCAACGGGCACGATCACGTACCAAGAATTTTATCCGCGCCAGAGCAAGCCCATCATTGATCGCATTGACGATTTGCTCGGAATGATTTACGGATTGGAGATTGATGAAGTAGAGTGCGTCAAAAAATACGATTTGCAGTTTAGGACGGATGAAGAGGAATAAAGTTTGTTACTGAAAATCAACTTGGGGATTGCTTCGTCCGTTTCGCATTGCTCAACGTCCTCGCAATGACGTAGCAATCCGAAATTTCATTTGGAGTATCAATGACCCAATCACCAAATCACCCCATCACCTATCCTACCACGAAAACTATTCACCATGTCGAGGAATTGCACGGCGAAAAAATTTCCGACCCGTATCGCTGGCTGGAAGAAATAGACAGCGCCGCAACGCAGAAATGGATCAAGGAACAAAACGCGCTCACGTTTTCCTTCCTCGAAAAAATTCCCCAACGCGAGAAAATCCGCGCACGCTTGACCGAGTTGTGGAATTTCCCGCGCGTCTCCACGCCGTTCAAACGCGGCAAAAAATATTTTCAATTTCGCAACACGGGCTTGCAAAATCAAGACGTGCTCTTCGTGATGGACTCGCCGTACGATCAAGGGCGCGTTCTGCTCGAACCTAAACCAACTGATTGACAATTTCAACGCGGACTAAATGTTTGTTAGAAGCGACACTTGTATTAATGCAGGAGGGTACTCTATGACCAAAGAGTTCGAGGTCTGGTATAGTTTTCGAATGAAAGGGCATTAGAAATTCCCAGGCCCGATACTGAGCAACTGATCACAGTATTAGGAAGCGCTGTTCTATCTTCAACAGCGCTCGCTGGTGCGATCAAGGCTTGGCTCGAATTCAACAAAACGAGGATTACGATTTCACTTGAAGGTTCGAAGAAGACCATAAAATTTGAAGGGCCAAATTTGAAGGCATCTGTCACAGAAATCGAGCACCTCATCAATGCTCTTTCTGATGAGACAGGAGCTAAGTCTCTGAATCTCCACGCACAGGATACTGGGGGACTTGGCGTCAAGTAATCGCGAAAAGGCGCGGCATCTTTGTGTTTTCAACGCTCGGCTCGCTCGTCGGCGTGACGCGCTTGTTGACGCCGCTTGGATTCGCGGGGAATCGCGACGACGACGAAATGTTTTTCACGTTTCAATCGTTCGTACACGCGCCGACGCCGTATCGCTACGATTTTCGTCGCGGCGAAAGCGAACAACTTGCCGCGCCGCAAATCGCGTTTGATGCAGATGAGTACGAAACGCGCCAAGTGTTTGCAAAAAGCAAAGATGGGACGCGCGTGCCGATGTTTCTCGTCCACAAAAAACATTTGCGCGGCGACGGCGAGAATCCTACGTTTCTGTACGCGTACGGCGGATTCAACATTTCGCTTGTCCCCGATTTTCAAGTGATGCGGCTCGCGTGGTTGGAATTGGGCGGCGTCTTCGCGCAAGCGAATTTGCGCGGCGGCGGCGAGTACGGTGAAGAGTGGCACGCGGCGGGCACGCTCGCGCAAAAGCAAAATGTGTTCGACGATTTTATCGCGAGCGCGGAATGGTTGATCGCAAATGGAATCACGCGCACAGAAAAACTCGCGGTGAATGGCCGCTCGAACGGCGGATTGTTGATCGGCGCGGTGATGACGCAGCGTCCCGATTTATTTGGCGCATGCATTCCCGCGGTCGGCGTGATGGACATGTTGCGCTTTCATAAATTTACGATTGGTTGGGCGTGGGTGAGCGATTACGGTTCGCCCGACGACGCGGAAAATTTTCGCGCGCTGCACGCGTACTCGCCATATCACAATCTCAAGCGCGGCACGCGCTATCCGCCAACACTCGTGACGACCGCCGATCACGACGATTGCGTTTTTCCCGCGCACTCGTTCAAATTTGCCGCCGCGCTCCAAGCCGCGCAATCGGGCGACGCGCCGTGTTTGATTCGCATCGAAACGAAAGCGGGACACGGATTTGGAAGACCGACAAAATTTTTGATTGATGAAGCGACGGATATTTGGAGTTTTCTCGGGTGGGCGTTGGGAATGGAATAGCAAATTGCGAATGGCAGATTGCGAATGGCATATTGCGTGATGCGTAATGAATTCAAGCCGCATATTCGCCTGCATATTTCAATGTCATGCTGAGCGGAGCGAAGCATCTCGCTAGATTCTATTGAATTCAATTGTCGCAAGCGAGATTCTTCAGTCGCTTCGCTCCTTCAGAATGACAATGCTACTTGATTCCGATAATGACACTAGCTGACAAGTTGGAACGTGAAATCCGCGCGGAAAATCAAACGCGCTTTCGCGCGCTGAATCTCCCGCGCGAGTTCATCGCGCCGAATTACGACGGCCGCTCGATCGTCAACGTTGCCGCGAGCGTCGTCAAAATTTTCGGCGGAAAAATTTCGACTGCGCCGCTCGATGCGACAATTCTGGAAAAATTTTCGCGCGATATTTCTCGCGTCGTCCTCGTCATCATCGACGCGCTCGCGTACGCGCGATTCTTGCGCGCGCTCGACGCGAATCCACAAAACGGATTCAACGCGCTCTTGCGCGGCAACGCGCAAATCGTCCCGCTCACTTCCGTTTTTCCATCCACGACCACTGCCGCGCTCACCTCGCTCTGGACGGGCGCAACGCCGGCGCAACACGGCTCGCTCGGTTTTACGCAATTTCTGCGCGATCGAGACGCGCGCGTGAATATGATTTATTGGTCGCCCACCGCGACCGAACACGTCGCGGGCGCGCAACTCGTCGCGGCGGGAATGAAACCCGACGAATTTCTTGCCGCGCCATCGCTCCCGCAAATTCTCGACCGCGTCAACGTTCCCGTTTTTCATCACATCGAAAAACCATTCGTGACGAGCGCGCTCTCGCAAATGCAAATGCGTGTCGAGATGAAGGAGACGCGCGGGTTTGTGTCGTCGTCCGATATGTGGGTCGTCTTGCGCGATTCGCTTCAAGCGCGCCAAGAGCACGCGCTCTTTACCGCGTATTGGAGCAGACTCGACGCGATCATGCACGATTACGGTCCCGCGTCGCGCGCGTACGACGCCGAGATACACAATCTGGCGTACTCGTTCGAGCGCGAATTTTTATCGCGACTCTCGCCGCGCGCGTGCGAAGGAACTTTATTTCTTCTCACCGCGGATCACGGCGCGCTCGATACGCCGATTGCGCGCACGATTTATCTCAAAGACCATCCCGATTTACGCGCGCATATTTTAACGTTGGGCGGCGAACCGCGCGCGATGTATTTGTATTGCGTCCACCGCGGAAAAGACGCCGCGCGCGCGTACATCGAAAAAGAATTGGGCGATAAGTTTTTTATTTTGGATTCGCGCGCCGCGCTCGATGCGGGATTGTTCGGCGGCGGCAAACCCGCGCCCGAAGCGCGTTATCGCGTCGGCGATTTGATCGTGTTGCCGCGCGAAAATTTTATTTTGTGGGAACGCGCGGACGCGCCGACGATGTTAGGTCGGCACGGCGGATTGCATGAAGAAGAAATGTTGGTGCCGTTGTTGGTTGCAAGATTGGATGGATAGGTTAATTGGACAATAGACCGTAGACCATAGACCGTCGTCATTCGTCCATCGTCCATCGTCCTTCGTCCACCGTCCAATTATGCCCGCCTACACAATTTTTCTTCTCCTCGAATCCATTTCCGCGTTTTCATTTCCTCTCTGCTTCACCGTTTATTCCGTGTACGCGGTCACGGTAGTGCAACTCAATCCGTTTCAACTCGTTCTCGTCGGTACGGTTTTGGAAGCCACCGCGTTTTTATTTGAAATTCCAACGGGCATTGTCGCGGATTTGTACTCGCGCCGCGCGTCCATCCTCCTCGGCGTCTTGATCACAGGCGCGAGTTTTTTGTTGCTCGGACTCGTGCCAACATTTGGCGCGATTATTCTCGCGCAAATTATTTGGGGCATCGGTTATACCTTCACCAGCGGCGCGACCGAAGCCTGGATCGCGGATGAAATCGGCGAAGCGCGCGCGAACCGCGCGTATTTGCGCGCATCGCAAGCCTCGCAAATTGCTGGCGCGCTCGGCGTCGTCGTCAGCGCCGCGCTCGCAAATTTTTTCGCGCTCGCCACGCCCATCGTCGTCAGCGGTGCGATGTTTGTCGCGCTCGGCGCGTTTCTTTTCGTCGCGATGCCTGAACGCGGTTTCAAACCCGCCCCGCGCGCAGATCGCGCCACGTGGCAAAAAATTGGCGACACGTTCCGCGACGGCATCGCGATGACGCGCAAGCGTCCAATCCTCGCGACGATATTTTTGATCGGAATTATTTTTGGCGCGGCAAGCGAAGGCTTCGACCGACTCTCGGACGCGCACATCTTGCAAAATTTTTCGCTCCCGCCGCTCGGCGAACTCAAACCAATTGTTTGGTTTGGCATTTTGGAAATCGCGGGAATGCTCGCCGCCGCGCTCGGCGCGGAATTTGTGCGGCGCCGCGTCGATACGCACGATCATGCGCGACTCGTGCGCGCGCTTTCGTTCATCAACGCCGCAATTGTCGCGGGTGTGATCGCGTTCGCGCTCGCACCGAATTTCGCGTTTGCGCTTGGCGCGTTTCTGCTCGCGCAAGGCGCGCGGCGAATGAACTCGCCATTACAAACCGCGTGGGTGAATCACGGACTTGATCCGCAAGTGCGCGCGACGGTGATTTCGATGCGGAGTCAAATGGACGCGCTCGGACAAATCGCGGGCGGACCGATTGTGGGCGTGATTGGAAATATTTTTTCGATTCGCGCGGCAATCGCGTTTGCGGGCATGTTGCTCGCACCTGCGCTGGTGTTGTATAGAAGGACGATGGACGAAAGACGATAGACCGTAGACCGTTTCCGTCATTGCGAGGAGGCGCGTAGCGCCGACGAAGCAATCTCCTTGACACATTCGGGGATTGCTTCGCCGCTTCGCGGCTCGCAATGACGTGAGAGGCGCGTGTGTTATAATCTCGCGCAATGAGCCGCAAATTTTGCGCGAGGCGATGGCGGATAATGAAACCGCGCGCGGCGCGTTGGAAGATTTGTATCTGGAAATTACGACAGGAAAAATCAGAGGACAGTGCGAAGAAAGGGAGGACAAATTTTTTTGGGATGCGTCCGCGCACGAGCACATCGGGCGCAGTTGGCTCGATGTGCCTTGGTATTGGGCAGAATCTTTTTTCTTTCGCCGCGTGTTAGAGGCGACGCGCTATTTTGAAAATGGCATTGACCCATACCGTTTGCGCAAACGCGGCGAACTCGAACCGAACGCCGCGCCGCGCGCGGTCGCGACTCTTTTGCCAAACTTGCCGCGCGATTCGCGCGCGCGTTTGGTCGCGTTGATGTATGCCGCGTTGTGGGGCAATCGGTATGATTTGAGTATGGATGTCGCCGCGCTCACCGCGCAGGCGCGCCCGGACGAGCGCGCGAAT
>JACQEA010000035.1 GCA_016200825.1 Chloroflexota bacterium
ACAGCATTTTCAAAGTTGTAAAATTTTCCGTGAAAAGATACATCAGGCTGTTCCCAAATCGCGCGCAAAACCTGAATGCTTTCGTCGAGCAATCTGCCGCGCTGGTGAAAATTAATTTTGTGATATTTGAATTCGCCTTCCATCCAACCCGCCGCGAGTCCAAGCATCGCGCGTCCGTTCGATAACTGATCGAGCGACGCGATTTCTTTTGCGACGAGAATCGCGGAACGCTGCGGCAAAATCAAAACGCTCGTGCCAAGTTTGACGCGCAAAGTAAACCCCGCGACGTACGCGAGCGTGAGGATCGCTTCGAGTACATAACCGAAAACAGGCGCGTGTTCTTTGGGGACGAGAATGTGATCGGTCGTCCAAACGGAATCATAGCCGAGTTCTTCTGCCGCGCGCGCAACCTCGCGCACGCCTTGCACCGACGCGCCGCGACTATAGTTGGGTATGCCAACGCCGAATTTCATTTCACCCCCAAAAATAATCTCACCGCAAAGACATAAGGAAAAAAATATTTTTCACCGCAGAGACACAGAGAGCGCGGAGAAAAAAATCAAGAACCAATACTCTCACCGCAAAGACGCAAAGAACGCGAAGAAAAATATTTTTGACAGCAGAGGTGCTGGGGATTGCAGTAAGGCAATCGTCTTGGGTGAGATTCCCATATTCCCAAGAAACTTCATGCGGCTGCCTTTTTCAACTCAATGACATGTTCGTCTGCTAACCAAGAAGCATATTGCAATGCTTGTTGAATATCTTCGATCTCTAGCGGCGGATAATCCTCGATGATTTGTTCGGGAGTCATCCCGCCCGCGACCAAATTCAAAATGAGCGCGACCGTAATGCGTATGCCACGAATGCATGCTTTGCCCGCCATGATATTCGGATCGAATGTAATACGATCAAATTGTGGGTGAGTCATTACTGTCTCCTTACTTTACAGTTTATCAGAATTTCTGCACTGAAACAATCCATTCAATTTTTTTCTCTGCCATCAAATCAAACTCGATTTACCGCGCCGCAAAAACTCTCCCGCGCCAACTTTGCCCACAAATTTATCGCCCTCAAAAATCACGCGCCCGCGCGCGATGACATACGCGGGCGAGCCGTCAATTACCATCGCCTCGTACGGATTGTAATCCACGCGCATAAAATGTTCCGCCGCGCGGATAGTGTATTTTTTTCGCGGATCCCAAATCACAATATCGGCATCGCTGCCGACTGCAATCGTTCCTTTGCGCGGATAGAGTCCAAATAATTTCGCGGGCGCGGCGCTGGTGAGTTGTACGAAACGATTCATTGACCAACCGCGATCAACGACGCCGCCTTGATACAACAAATGCATTCGATTCTCAACGCCCGGCACGCCGTTAGGAATTTTTGCAAAATTATCTTTGCCCAATTCTTTTTGCTTCGGCAAACCGCGATAACCTTCTTTGAAACAAAACGGGCAGTGATCGGTCGAGACGACTTGCAAATCATCTGCCGCGAGCGCGCGCCAGAGCGGTTCTTGATTCGCGCGTTCGCGAATGGGCGGCGAGCAAATATATTTTGCGCCGTCGAACGATCCGTCCGCGTAATCTTCCTGCGCGAGAAATAAATATTGCGGACACGTTTCGCCGTACACCGGCAAACCGCGCTCACGCGCCGCGCGGATTTCTTCCATCGCAAAGTGCGACGAGACGTGGACGATGTACACTGGCACGCGCGCCATTTCCGCGAGTGCGATGACGCGATGCGTCGCTTCTGCTTCGACTTGATGCGGGCGCGACAAGGGATGAAAATTCGGCGTCGTCTTGCCTTCGGCAATAAATTTGCGGATGAGATAATCAATCACGCTTCCGTTTTCCGCGTGCATACAAATGAACGCGCCGTTCTCGCCCGCGCGTTGCATCGCTTTGAAAATCGTCGCGTCGTCGAGCATCAATCGTTCCGGGTACGCGGTAAAAAGTTTGAACGAGGTGATGCCTTCGCGCACGAGCGCGTCCATATCGGGCAGAAAATCGTCGGGCAAATCGCTGATGATCATATGAAACGCGTAATCAATCGCGGCTTTGCCTTCGGCTTTTTTCATCCACGCGTCGAGCGCGGCGCGCATTTTTTTTCCGCGCGTTTGCGTTGGAAAATCAATGATCGTCGTCGTGCCGCCGTGCGCGGCGGCAATCGTCCCGGTTTCAAAATCATCGGACGAAGTTGCCGCGCCGACATTCAAATCCATGTGCGTGTGCGCGTCAACGCCGCCGGGAATCACGTACCGATCGCGCGCGTCGATCATCGCGTCGGCGTTGATCGCGAGATTTGCGCCGATGAGTTTGATCTTATCGCGTTCAACAAAAATATCCGCGATGAAATCGTCGGTCGCGGTGATGATGCGCCCGTTCTGGATTAGCAATGACAATCATAAACCTTTTGGACGCGGATTGACGCGGAAAACACCGATCAATTATTTTTATCCGCGTTCATCCGCGTTTATCCGCGTCCTAATTATTTATTTTCTTGCGCGAGCAAATTAATTTCTTTCGATCCGCCAAGCACCGCGAGCACATCATTCGCCGCGAGCGGCGTGTCACCCGCCGGATGAAATTGCGATGAACCATCGTGCCGCACCAGCACGACGCTGACGCGAAAAATTTTTTCGATTTCACTGACGCGCTGTTGAATCAGTTTCGAGCGCGGCGAAATGTTCAAGCGCGCGAGCGACAACGTTTGTCCTTCAATCGAAATGGGTTGCGTGATGTCCATCCCTGTCGCGGTCGCGGCAAACATTGGCGCCGCCATTCCCGTCGCGGAGAGCGCGATGAATCCAAATTGTTTATTGAGCGCGGACGCAAAATCGTCGTCGAAGATGCGCATGATCACTTGCACTGTGGGATTGAGCGTGCGCGCTTTGACCGCGATCTGCATATTCAA
>JACQEA010000135.1 GCA_016200825.1 Chloroflexota bacterium
CGAAATTGTTCCGGCGGGCATTCGTCCCAAATTCACGCCGCGTTTGCAAGCGGCGGGTGTTAATTTGCCGCCGGAAATTTTTGGCGGCGGAATCGGAAATATTAACCGGCGATGAGCGATACGTTTCGTTGTCCAACGTGCAAAGCCGCCGTCCGCGTCGATGCAAAATTTTGCGGCAAATGCGGACGCGTCTTCAAACCGCGCGGAACTTTTGCGCCGATAGAAAACGCGCCCGCGTTAAATCTGGCAACCGCGCCGTCATCGGTCGCGCCGGAAAAACGGATTGGCGATTATCGAATTGTGGGAACGTGGCGGCGCGCCGAAGATTTTGATGCGCGCGTGTATGAGGTGCACGCGCGGACGATAGACGATGTTCCCGCGCGCGGCTTGGCAATTGAAGAACATCAACCGTTATCGTCCGCGATGTTGAAACAATTTCAAGCGCTGACGCCGCATCCAAACCTCGCCGCGATTTTGGATCAGTCCACCGATGACACGGGCAATTATTTTTTGATCGTCGAGTACGTCGCGGGTCCTTTGTTGAATCAATTGCCGGTGCCCGCGCCAGACGCGGCCGCGGTGCAACTCGCGCGCGAGTTGGTGTTGATCGTGAATGATTTGAATGAGCGGGGCTGGGGTTTGCAAGCCGCGCGTTTTTGGGCGGCGGAATCGCTCAATCGTTTTCAAAAAGCCTTCGCGCTCAACGCGCCAAAACTTTGTATTGGCTCGCGGCAGGTGAAGAACTGGGGCGCAAACTCGAAGCGGTGAAACGCGGCGAGTCGGCTAATCAATTATTGATTCGCGTTTTATTAGACGCGATTCGCGACGCGCAGCCCGCGCTGGCAAAACTCGCGGCAAATCTCGCGCGGCTTTCAGTCTAGGTTGTGGGTAAATGATCTTGAACGTGATGTCTCACCGCGTACGCCGCGGCTTCCGAACGCGTCGCCAAATGCAATTTGCTCAAAATCGAACTCACATAATTGCGCACCGTCTTTTCGCTCAACGAAACCACGCGACCGATTTCTTTATTCGTCTTGCCTTCCGCCACCAGCGCGAGAATTTTTAATTCTTGATTCGTTAACGCCGCGAACGATTCGTCCTCGGCTTTGCGCGAAGATTCGCGCACGCGCTCGAATACTTTTTGCATCAACATCGGATCCACCAACGATTCCCCGCGCGCGATCGTTTCCAACGCGCGCACCAATTCACCACTCCCAATTTGTTTCAGCACATAGCCGGACGCGCCCGCGGCAATCGCTTCAAATAAAAGTTCATCCTCGGCGTATGATGTCAGCATAATTACTTTGGTGTTCGGAAATTGTTTGACGATTTCGCGCGTTGCCTCGATGCCGCTTTTGCCCGGCAAGCGAATGTCCATTACCACAACCTCGGGACGATAGCGCGCCACATTATCAATCGCCTGTTGCGCGCTCCCGGCTTCCGCCACAACTTGAAACTGTTCATAGCGCGCGAGCAACGCTTTGATTCCCAAGCGCACCACTTCGTGATCGTCTACCAATAATATTCGTTGCGCCATTCCAATTGACCCTGTCGTACGGTAATATTATAATGCGGGCGTCATTATAACATAAAAGGAATGCGATGAGCACGCGTGTTCTGAAATGGTTGGGCGTAATTTTGCCGGTGGGTTTTTGGCTCGCGGTGTTATTACTGCGCGCCACATTATTTCAAGAAGATCGCACCTCGGCCGGAGATTTGTTCGCGCTCACGCTCATCGCGCTCGGCGCGACGGTTTTTTCGTTGTGGGTTTTTGGGATCGTCGAAAATCGCGAAGCCGAAATTCGCCGCCGCTCGGAACAACTCGCCGCGTTGCACAACGCCGCGCTCGCGTTGACGATGGAGTTGGATCTCGGTGTCGTCTTGCAAAAAGTGATTGACCTCGCGCGCGATTTGGTGCACGCGCGCTATGGCGCGCTCGGTGTCTTGGATCCGCAAGGCGAAAAGATTGATCAGTTTATTATTTCCGGAATTACACCGGAAGAACGCGCGCGCGTGGGCGAGTTGCCGCGCGGGCATGGCTTGCTGGGTGTGTTGATCAAAGAAGGCAAAGCGATTCGGATTCCGGAAATCGCGCGTGACGCGCGCGCGGTTGGATTTCCGCCGCATCATCCGCCGATGCATTCGCTTCTGGGCGTGCCGATTATTTCCAAAGGCCGCGTCATCGGCGATTTATATTTGACCGATAAGCTCACGCCCGGCGCGCCGTTCACGATTTTTTCGCCGCAGGATCAGGAAATCGTCGAAATGTTCGCGACCCAAGCCGCAATCGCGATTGAAAACGCGCAATTGTATCGGCAAACTCAGCAACTCACCGTCTTGAAAGAACGCGAACGTTTTGGAATGGATTTGCACGATGGCATTATTCAATCCATTTATGCCATTGGCTTGATGTTGGAAGATGGACAACATCGGATCACCTCCGCGCCGCACGAAGCGAACCAGCGCATCACCCGCGCGATGCAAGGTTTGAATGATGTCATTCGCGATATTCGCAACTATATTCTCGATCTGCGTCCGCAACGTTTTCAAGGCCGCGATCTCAAACGCGGTTTGGAAGAAATGACGCGCGATCTGCGCGCGAATTCTTTTTTGACGATCAATCTGCATTTGGATTCACAAGATTTTCAAGCGTTGTCGCCGGAACAAACGGTGGAGACGTTACACGTTTTGCAAGAAGCGCTGACCAATATTCGCAAACACGCGCAAGCCAGCGCGGTACAAGTGCGCGCCGGAGTGGACGCCCAGCGCGTCGAGTTGGTGATCGAAGACAATGGCGTCGGGTTCAATCTTTCCGACGCGGAACGCGCGAAAGGAAACGGTTTGCGGAACATGCGCGAACGCGCGCGGCTGTTACGCGGAACCTTGCGCGTTGAATCGCAGAAAAATGGCGGAACGCGGCTGACGTTGCATGTGCCGGTGGAAAAATCTTCGCCGCCGGATGAAACCAAGTTAGAGTTACAAGACTAGGGCGTGTATGCAAAATCTTCTTGCAAGATTCTAGAACGTCTGGCAACAAGGTTTTTTAACAAAGATAGCGACAATAAACCTTTTTGCATACACGTCTAGGATACACGTCCCGGAAACGCCGGGACATCTGTCTCTACGTAGCGCGTCCTCCGCGCCATATAATCGCACTTATGGATGTGGTGCGAATCCTCTTAGCCGACGATCATGCCATTGTGCGCGATCAACTTTCCGCGCGGCTCGCGCGGGAGCCGGGCTTGGCGCTCGTGGGCGAAGCGAGTAGCTCGTCCCAAGTCATCGAGTCCAGCCAAATATTTCAGCCGCATATTCTTTTGATCGATCCCATCATGCGCGATGGGTTGGGCGTGGAGGTGATTCGTCAGATCGCGCTTGAACTTCCGGCCATTACAACCGTCGTGTTGACCGCGGCGGCGGATACCGCGCTGGTATTGGAACTGCGTCGCGCGGGCGTGCGCCACATTCTCAGCAAAAATATCGCGACGCAGGAATTGATTGAGACGATTCAGAAAATCAAAAACGAAATTGACAAACCAAATGCTTGAATCGAATTTACGGAACCAGGATGAAAATAGAATCGCGGAATAGACTTTACGCGAAAAAATTCTTACCGCCAAGACGCCAAGCGCGCAAAGAAAAAAATGAAGCGTCCAAGTTTGTTTTATTGTTTATTCTTGGCGGTCTTCATTCCTTCGCTACACTCAGGACAAGCTTTGGCGGTAAGAATTTTTTATTCTGAATAAAGTCTAGTTGAATACGCCCTGCTTACAATTTTTCTGTGCCCTCTACTTCAGCCACGCGTTGACAACGCGACCTTCACTCTGTTATACTCGCGCCCAATGATTCTTGAATCACTCGTCATCCCGCGCGCGGAATTTGAAAAACGCACGGGTTGGGAATTGAAAGATGGAATCGCGTGCAAAGCCGATTTATGCGTGCCGTTAGGAATTGAAATCGGCGAAACGATTGACGCGCGCGTGATCGCGGAACGCTTGCATCTTCCGCTCGTTCACGACGACGCGAGCAATTTATTCGCGCTCGGTCCAGAAGGCGGACGCCGCGCGATTACCGACGTGCGCGCGCCCGCGCTTGAACTTGACGATTGGCGCGGAAATATTTTTCATCTCGCTTCTCTGCGCGGCAAAAAAGTTTTGCTCGTCGCGTGGGCATCGTGGTGAGGATGCCGCAATGACTTGCCCGTGTGGCAAGAATTGTATCGTGAATTAAAACCGCGCGGATTGGAAATTGTTACGATCGCGCTGGATAGCGGCGGCATTGACGCGGCGCGGCCGTGGATCGAAAAAGCAAATCCAGAACATCCGGCGCTCGTTGATGTGGAACATCGCGTTGATGAATTATTTGGCATCGTCAATGTGCCGTCGAGTGTTTGGATCAATGAAGATGGGATCATCGTGCGTCCACCCGAAACGGCGTACCCGCGTCGCCCCGCATTTTTAGATCGCGAAATTCCCGCGGACGCGACGCCGTTGCAACGCGAACAAATTCGCGCGGTGAAAAGTTTGCGGATTGATGCGGACAAGTACATCGCGGCATTACGCGATTGGGTCGCGCAGGGCGCGCAGAGTCGGTACGCGTTATCGCCGGATGAAGTTTTGACGCGCGCGCGGCCGCGTTCGTGGGA
>JACQEA010000136.1 GCA_016200825.1 Chloroflexota bacterium
ACCGAAGCGCTCTTTAACTATTACGCGCGCGATCTGCTGCCGTACACCACGCTCCCGATTTTGCGCGCGGATGCCGCGCCGTTCGACGAAATGGAAAATCGCAACGCCGTGCGCGATCTTGTCCGCGCGTACCCGCGCGTGTGGTATCTTGCGTTGCATGTGCCCTTCGACGATCCCGACGCGCGCATCGAAAAATTTTTGGATGCCGAAGGCGTGCGCATCGAGCGAACGAATTTTCCCGGCGTCAGCACCGCGATTTCGCTTTCACAATTTCTTCCCGCATTGCCGGTGCTGCGCGACCGCGCCGACATCGCGCGTCCGGTGAATTTTTTATTTGGCGCGTCGCTGCGGCTCGTTGGGTTCGACGCGCCCGCGCAAATTGAATCGGGCGCGCGCGCAATTGTAAAATTGGATTGGCAGTTGGATCAACCGGTCGGCGAAGATTTTGGCGCGTCGTTACGCGTCGTGGATAACGCGGGCGCGGTGTGGGGCGAATGGGATTCACCGCCGCTCGGAAATGTCGCGGGAACTTCGACGTTACCCGCGCAAATTATTTTGGTTGACGCGCACGATCTTCCCATCGCGCTTGGCGCGGTGCCGGGCACGTATCAATTATTTCTTAGCGTTTATCGCGCGGCGACGGGCGAAATCATCGGCACGGAAAAATTAAGCGACCTCGCGATCACGCGCCCGCGCGTCGCGCTCGATCCCGCGGCGGTGCGCGCGACCGCGCGCGTGGATTACACTGCCGGCGCGGTGCGAATCATTGGCGCAGATTTTCCAACGCGCGCAGTTCGTCCGGGCGATTCTATTCCCGTTTCAATTTATTTTCAGATATTGCAAAAACCGCGCGCGGATATTCCGGTGATACTTCAAGTCGCGCAACGCGCGTTTCCGTTCATCGGCGCGTGGACGCTCCGCGCTGAAGCGCGCGCGCAATTATCGCGCGAAGTAGAGACAAGTGATCTGGTTCGCCAAGATTTTAGCGCGCGTATTCCCGCGGATACGAGCGGCGAAATATTTTTGCGCGCGCGCGTCGGCGATTCAACCGTTGAGCTGGGTTCCGTGCGCGTCGCAGAAATTGCGCGCACCACCATCGCGCCGACCATCGCGCATCAATTGAGCGCGCGGTTTGGCGATAACATTGAATTGTTAGGTTATGATCTTACGCCGACGCGCGCGCGCGCGGGCGAAACGATTCGCTTGATTTTGTATTGGCGCGCGCTCAACCCAATGTCAACTTCGTACACGGTCTTTGCGCATCTGCTCGACAACCATAATCAAATCGTGGGACAACACGATAGTATTCCCGCGTCCGGCGCGCGTCCGACGACGAGTTGGGTCGCGGGCGAAGTGATCGCGGACGAATATCATCTGCAACTCAACGACAATGCGCTGCGCGGAAATTATCAAATCGAAATTGGCTGGTACGACGCGGCGACGCGCGCGCGTTTGCCGGTGGCGTCGCGCGGCGCGGAGACGAGCGATCATCTTTTATTGTCAGAGATCGAGGTGCCATGACGCGCGCGGACATGTTGATGTATCCGGCTGAATATCGCGCCATGTTTGAAATGGAAGACGCGTATTGGTGGTACATTGGCATGCATAATTTTTTGCGCGATCTGTTGCGGCGTTATTTACCCGGCGAATCGCGCGGCGTAAAAATTCTGGATGCGGGTTGCGGCACCGGCGCGAATTTATTATTGTTGCGCGCGTATGGCGACGCGTACGGCATTGATCTCTCACCCGAAGCGATTCGCTGGACGCGCGCGCGCGGCATCGCGGCGGAACGCGCATGGATCGCGTCGGTGAAAGAGCCGGGTTTCCGCGACGCGGTTTTCGATTTGGCGATTTCGTTTGACGTGATTTGCAATGTTGCTGACGATGACGCGGCGTTTCAAGAGATCGCGCGCGTGTTGAAACCCGGCGGACGATTGATTGTATTATTACCGGCGTATCAATGGTTATGGAGCATGCACGATGTCGCCACGGGACATCAGCGGCGTTATGCCGCGCGCATGCTGCGCGATAAAATGCGGCGCGCGGGTTTGCGCGTTGAACGCATCGCGTATATCAATACATTATTTTTTCCAATTGCCGCGCTGGTGCGATTGTTGCGCCGCGCCTTCGGTGAAGAAAAAAAACCGGTGCATTCCGATCTCACTCCGCTCCCGCGCGCGCTGAATGCCGCGCTCGCCGCGTTGTTCACGCTTGAAGCGCGCGTCGCGGCGCGAATTGATTTACCTTTTGGTTTGTCCGTGTTCGCGGTGGGAAAGAAATAGCGCGCGTCATTGCGAGCCGCTAAAGGTGGCGAACCAATCTCCTAAAAATTTTTTGGGGATTGCTTCGTCGCAGAGTTTACAGTGAGCGAAGCGAATCTGCTCCTCGCAATGACAACAATGAATTGAAATGAAAAAAACTTTGCCCTGGCTCTGGCTCATTTTCCTCTGCGCCTTTTTCCTCCGCGTGTACAATCTCGACGCGGTTTCGTTGCGCGGCGATGAAGCGTTCACCGTGAATTTTGTGCAACGCACCTGGGACGCGTTGTGGAAAGGTATTCGCTTTATCGAACCGAATCCGCCGGGGCTTTATCTCGCGTTGCGCGCGTGGGTGGCGTTAGCGGGCGCGAGCGAATTGGTCGCGCGATTTTTTTCAGTCTGGTTCGGCGTCTTGAACAGCGCGTTGATTTATCGTTTGGCGCGCGAGATGATTCCGAACCCAAAAATAAAAAACCTTGCCGCGTTGATCGCCGCGCTGCTGATCGCGTTCAGCCCGTACCAAATTTGGCATTCGCAAGACGTGCGCAACTATACCTTGTGGCCCGCCGTTTCAATGCTCGCGCTGATTTTTTTCTGGCGCGTATGGCGGTTTGAGGTAGGAAGTTGGAAGTTGGAAGTTGGAAACGCGCTTTACGCTTCACGCTTTACGTTTTACGCGCTTTACTTTCTCTCCGCCTATCTCGCGCTGATGACTTTTTACTACGAAACATTTATCGTCGTCGCGCAAAACGTTTTTTTCGCGATTTCGTTCGTGCGCGCGGGCGGCTGGCGCGATCTTAAACGCGCGGGGCGCGCGCTCGCGCGGTGGAGCGCGGCGCAAATCGTTTTGATCGCGGCGTACGGCGCGTGGATTTTGCAAACCGATCGCGTGACGGCGTACGGCGAATTAAGCGCGGAGCAGAGCGTCGGGTTGCTCGATATGTTGACGCGCACCGTCGCGTCATTTGTGTTGGGCGACACGGTGCCGGACGCGTATCAACACGCGCTCGCGCCCATCGTAACGATTGCGCTTATCGCGTGTCTCATCGTTTGGGCGCGGCAAGATCACGCGCGCGCGATTTTTATCGCGCTGTATGTTGCGGTGCCTCTTGTCGGGGTTTATCTCACGTCGCTTGGTCGTCCGTTGTTCAGCGAGCGTTACATCACCGGAATTTTGCCCGCGTATTTCTTGTTGATCGCGTTTGGACTGACCACGTTGTGGAAATGGCAAATTCGTTGGCGCGCGATGGCGGTCGCGCTCGCGGCGATTTTTTTGATCGCCAGTGCCGCGTACGCGCTCGCGAATTATTATTTCAATCCCGCGTACGCCAAAGCGCCGGATTGGCGCGGCGTGTGGCAAGTGATCGCGCA
>JACQEA010000118.1 GCA_016200825.1 Chloroflexota bacterium
CCGCGCGAAATCATTCTCTCCGTGATCGCGCAATCGTCCGATCATTTGAGCGCGGAGGAAATTTTGAAACGCGCCCGCCGCGCCGATCCGCGCCTCAACAAATCGGTGGTGTATCGCAATTTAAGTTTGTTGATTCATCTCGGTTTGATTTCATACACCAACTTGGGCAGTGGGCGGAGCGAGTACGAATTGCATCGCCATCCGCATCATCATCATCTCGTCTGTCGGAATTGTCATCGCATCTTTGAATTCGCGCCGCAGACGTTCGCGCGTTTAGAGCGAGAATTAAACGCCGCGTACGGCTTTGCCGCCGATCTCGATCATCTGGCGATTTTTGGCTTGTGCGCGAAATGTCGCGCGAAAAAAAATATGGGAGGGCATCATCCGCACAAACTCTAGCATCAAAATCGGCTTGACAATTTTATTTTCGATCTGGCTGGTGGGATGCGTCAACGCGCCGTCCACCTCAAATGGAAAACTAAATGTCGTCAGTACGGTCGCGCCGATTGTAAATATTATCTACAACATCGCCGGTAACTCGGTTGACCTCGCGGGCATTATTCCCGAAGGCACTGACTCGCACACATTCGAGCCCGCGCCCGCGGACGCGATAAAAATCGCGCGCGCGGATATTATTTTTGTGAATGGTCTCGATCTGGAAACGCTGACGACGAAACTCGCGCAAGCCAACAAAAAATCGCGCGCAGAAATTTTCGCGCTGGGCGAGTTGACGCTCAAGCCCGAGCAGTACGTTTTTGATTTTTCTTTTCCAAAAGATAAAGGTCATCCCAATCCGCATTTGTGGATGAATCCATTGCTGGCGTTGCGTTATGCAGAGATTGTTACCGACGCGCTCGCGCGTCGCGATGCAACTCACGCGACGGTTTATCAAACCAACCTCGATCAATTCCGCGCGCGCATCTTGGCGCTGGATAACGCGATCGCGCAAGCGATGCGTACGATTCCTGATTCGCAACGTAAACTGCTCACCTATCACGATTCGTTCGCGTATTTCGCGCAACGCTATCCGATTCAAGTGATCGGCGCGATTCAACCCGCGGATTTTTCCGAGCCATCGCCGCGTGATCTGGCGAACCTGATCGCGCAAATTCGCGCGACGGGTGTGCCTGCGATTTTTGGCTCGGAAGTTTTTCCGAGCAAAGTATTGGAGCAAATCGGACGCGAGGCGAACGGGCGGTACGTGGACGCGTTGCGCGATGACGAACTGCCCGGCAAACCCGGCGACATTCAACATTCCTACTTTGGGATGCTCGTTGAAGACGTCAAAATTATCGTGGAGGCGCTCGGCGGTAACGCGGCCGCGTTGAACGCGTTCAATGTCGCGAATATTCCGGGCTCGGATCGCGATGTGAATTATGGGCGATGAACCGCGCGTCATTGCGAGAAGCGTCCCGAGCGAAGCGAAGGATCAGCAACGAAGCAATCCCCAAGCGACAAGCAGATTGCTTCACGGAGTTTACACTGAGCGAAGCGAATGTGCTCGCAATGACAGGGAGTAATTATGTCTGAACCGATGGTTGAATTGCGCGACGTGACGTTCGGTTATGGCGTTACGCCTGCGGTTGAAAAAATAAATTTGCATTTGCATCGCGGACAATTCGCGGGCTTGGTGGGTCCCAACGGCGCGGGCAAGACGACGATCTTGCGTTTGATTCTCGGATTGCTCAAACCAAATCGCGGCACGGTGTTTGTGGAAGGGATGGATTTGCGCGGCAAGCCCTCGCCGTGCGTCGCGTATGTGCCGCAGATCGAAACGATTGATTGGAGTTTTCCGGTCACGGTGATGCAAGTCGTTTTGATGGGTCGCATTCGCCGCATGGGTCATCGTCCGTGGGCATCGCGCGCGGATCAGATCGCGGCGCAGAAAATGTTAGCGCAATTAGAAATCGGCGATTTGGGCGCGCGGCACATTCGCGATTTATCCGGCGGTCAGCAACAACGCGTTTTTTTGGCGCGCGCGCTTCTCGCCGAACCGGATTTGCTTGTGTTAGACGAGCCGACCGCGGGAGTAGATTTGCAAACGCAAGAAAATATTTTGCATCTGCTCGCGCAACTTAATCGCGCGGGCGTGACGATTTTGATGACGACGCACGATCTCAATGCCGCCGCCGCGCATCTGCCGTGGGTTTTTTGCGTGAATCGCGCGTTGGTTGCCAGCGGCGCGCCGGAGCAAGTCTTTACGCCGGAAATTTTGAATCCGATTTACAAAGGCGATATGGTCGTGTTTCACCACAACGGAAAATTATTTATTGGACAACAACCGCACGCGCACACCTATCACGATGTTTTGCCGAACCCGGTGCTGGGGGATCACGCGCGGTCTCGATGAGAGGTTGAACAAAAAACTTTACCACAAAGGGCGCAAAGTCGAAGATCCTGAGCGAAGCGAACGGAATCACGAAGGATAAATCAAATTCGTATGGATTCATTTCTATTCTTGGTGTCCTGCGTGTTCTTTGTGGTGAAAATTTGCGTGTTCATTTCGATTCTTGGTGTCCTTTGTGTTCTTCGTGGTGAAAATTTGCGTGTTCATTTCGATTCTTGGTGTCCTTCGTGTTCTTTGTGGTAAAAATTTCCGTGTTCAGTCATATTCTTTGCGTCCTTCGTGTTCTTTGTGGTAAAGCTTTGCGTGTTCATTTCGATTCTTTGTGTCCTGCGTATTCTTCGTGGTAAAAATTTATGTGTCAAACAAGGACTAGAAATTGTTGAATCAACTACTCGAGCCATTTCAATTTGAATTTTTTCGCAACGGTCTCGTCGCCGCGATTTTGGTGGGCGCGTTGTGCGGATTGATCGGCGTGTACGTGGTTTTGCGCGGCATGAGTTATATCGGGCATGGGCTCGCGCACGCGATCTTTGGCGGCGCGGTCTTGTCCTATGTCATGCAATGGAATTTTTATCTCGGCGCGGGACTGTGGGGATTTCTTGCCGCGTTGCTGATCAATCTCACGACGCGGCACAATCGCATCGGCAATGACGCGGCGATTGGAATTATTACGACCGCGTCGTTCGCGGTCGGCGTCGCGCTGATCAGTTCAGTCCGCCAATTCACAAAAAATTTCGAAGCCGCGCTTTTTGGCAACGTGCTCGGTGTGACCAGCGGCGATGTCGCACTGATCGCGTTCGTCGCCGCGTTGACGCTCGGCGCGATTGCCGCGTTTTACAAAGAGTTGCTCTTTGTGACCTTTGATCGTCAAGTCGCGTTGGTGTACGGCGTACCCGTCGGTTGGATTGATATTTTATTTTCGCTCATTCTCGCGGCGACCATCATCGTCTCGATGCAAACGCTCGGCGTCACACTAATCGCGGCGGCGATTGTCATTCCGCCGATCATCGCGCGTTTGTTGACCGATAGTTTTAACAAGATGATGTTCGGCGCGGCGATCATCGGCGCGCTGTGCGCGGCAAGTGGAATGCTGTTGTCGTTTTACATCAATGTTGCGTCCGGCGCGACGATTGTGCTTGTGTCCGCCGGTGTATTTCTTGTCGTGTTGCTCGCGCGCGGCGCGCCGCGGCTGGCGCTAAAAGAATAATCCGTCCGAGTGGGAACGCAGGGCTTTTCCAAAGTCAGCCGCTCGGCGTCATTGCGAGCACATTCGCTTCGCTCAGTGTAAACTCCGTGAAGCAATCTGCTTGTCGCTTGGGGATTGCTTCGGCGCAAAAAGCGCGCCTCGCAATGACGTAATGCGCTTTGGTTTGGCTTGTCAAGCGACTTTGGAAAAGCCGTGGTGGGAACGTTGGCGGGTTTACACACTTTGCTTGCTGTGTTATAATCTTGAATGTCGTTCCAATATCATTAGCCATCCTAACGCTAATTTGGATGACTGATAATACTGATCTTAAAAAACCAGTCAATACTTTTTTGCGTTTTCCGGCTGGCGTCGAAATCCTCTCCGACGAATCCGCGCCCGCTACTCCCCTAGCCCTATTTGCACAACGCGATCCTACCGCGTCCAACTTATCACCGGCTGATGGCAACGATCTTGCCGCGTATATAAATCCCGCGACGTTTCTGACTGAACAAGAAGCGCAACGGATTGCGCGCGTCGAACTCGCGCGTCAAATCGCGGAAGAGGGAAAATCGGTTGACACGCTGAATTTATTTGTGCATCTGCCGCCGGATGCAACGTTGAAGCAACCTTTGCGCGTGTTGGTCGCGTTGCATGGGGTGGGCGCGCGCGGCGATGTGTTTGCTAATCGCCTCATCGCCGATGCAGATCGCAACGGCTGGCTGTTGATCGCGCCGACAATTAATTATCGTGATCATATGGACATGAAAATTTTGATGGAAGAAGATTTACGGTACGCTAAACTGCTCAACGATGCGCTCAGCGCGTTGCCGTCGCGTTTGGGCATTCGCTTGCGTCAACATACGCTCGTCTATGGTTTTTCGCGCGGCGGACAATTAGCGCATCGTTTTGCTCTGCTCTATCCCGAGCGCGTGGAAAGTGTCGTTTCAATATCGGCGGGAACGTATACACTTCCCATCGAAAAGCGCGTCTCGCAAAGCGTCACGCAAAATTTGCCGATGCCGTTTGGGATTGGAGATTTTTCGCAAGTCGTTGGTCATGCCTTTGATTCCAAACACTTTAACCAAATTTCCTTTTGGGTCGCCGTCGGTGACGCCGACACGCGCACCAGCGACGTGCCGCGCGCGTTCGACGACTACGGCGGACGCAATCGTGTGCAACGCGCGTATATGTTTCAAGAAACGCTGAAACAAATCGGCGTGGATGCGCGCATCGCCGTTTTTCAAGGCGTCGGTCACGAGATCAGCGGAGAAATGCAAAAAGGCGCACTCAAATTTCTGCGCGACGATGAACTTTTTGACAAGTTGAACGATTGATGAGCCGGTTTCGCGCGCCGTGCACTATTTTTCTGATTAGCGTTATTCTTTTCAGTTCAATGGCGTGTGCGCGAACTGCTTCACCTACACCTCTTCCCACTTTTACTTCCACCACAGTTTCAATTGCCCAATCTAAAACGACGCCCGTGAACGCGACCGCAAGTTCCGCGCTCGTCGTCACCGCGACGCGTTCGCCAACTTCGCGCCCCAGCGCGACCGCGACGATAACGCTTACCCCCACGCCTTATCCAATTCCCACCGGTCGAAGCGAATGTAGCGAGAAAAAATTCAAGAGCGCGTCCCTAAATCAAGACATGCCTTTCTATTTATATCTCCCGCGCGGTTACTTCGATCAAACCCAACGGCGTTATCCGGTAATATATTTGCTCTCCGGTCTCGGCGGACGCGACAGCGAATGGAAAGATTATCAATTGTGTTCGGTGATGGATCAATTTATTCTCGACGGAAAAATTCCGCCGCTGATTATCGCGATGCCGTCCGGGAACGATAACCCCGCGGGCGGCATTGGATCGTTTTGGTTCAATCACGCGCCGCCGCCGCTCAGCGACGGAAAAAAATGGGGCGATTACGTTTGGAAAGATCTCGTCAGTTACATTGACGCGAATTATCGCACTCTGCCGCGCCGCGCTAGCCGCGCGATTGGCGGATTGTCCGCCGGGGGACAAGGCGCGCTTACGGATGCGCTGACGCACCCGGAACTTTTCGCCGCGGTTGGCGCGCACAGTCCATCGTTTCGGCGCGCGGATGGATCGGTCGCGTATTTTGGCGATGAACAATTTTACAATCAATACGATCCGATCTGGCTCGTGAAAAATACTTCCACCGCGCGGCAACTTACGATTTGGATTGACGTGGGCGATCGCGATGATCAGTGGGGCGATTCGATCCGCGAATATCATGCGCTGCTCGACGCGCTGAAAATTCCGCACGCGTGGAATTTATTTTTTGGATATCACGACCCGCCGTACTGGCAAACGCACGTGCCGGATTATTTGTTGTGGTACGCGTCCAAGTTGGCGGGGCAATAATAAAATTTGCTAGCCACAGAAGCACACAGAAAGACACAAAAGGGTTTGTCACGCTGAGTAAGCGAAGCATCGCGCAGATTTTCTTGAATATAAAATGCATAACAAGATTCTTCGTCGCTTCGCTCCTCAGAATGACATTTACTGTGCGAGGAGTTTAGATGCAAAATAAAATTTATCTGCGCGCGCTCGCATCAATTATTTTTCTCATCGTCGGATGCGCCGCACCAACGCCTAACACCAACACCGCGACCCGAACCGACCGCAACCGCGACGCGCGCGGTCACACCGACACCGACGCGCCGCGGACAACGCGCGGCAAACGCGCAAAATCTTCCGCCAACTTCGACGCCCACCGCCGCGAAAACTGCAATCGCGATTCCAACCGCGACGCGCACACCAACCAAAACGCCGCTCCCGACCGGCAAAGTATCGCGCGTGGATACCAAATTCAAAAGCGCGGCGTTGAATGAAGATCGCCGCATCATTGTCGAACTGCCGCCGGGCTACAATGATTCAACGCAACGCCGTTATCCGATTTTAATTTTGTTGCACGGCTATGGCGGTTGCAAAGACCCCGACCCGGAATGGGAAGATTGGGGCATCATTGATGATCTCACGCTGCTGATTACGCAAGGAACGATTCAACCGATGATTGTCGCGTTGCCGGATGGATTTATGGCGGATTGCCAACCGTCGTATTGGTTCAATCACGGACCCGGCACGGATGGAAAAAAATGGGGCGATTATGTTTCAAGCGATGTCGTCAACTTTCTTGACGCGAATTATCGCACCGTGAAGAAAAAAGAAAGCCGCGCGATTGGCGGCTATTCGCTCGGCGGTCAAGGCGCGCTGGAACTCTCGCTCTTGCATCCGGACATTTTCAAAGTTGTTGGCGCGCATAGTCCATCGTTCCGCGGCGCGGATGGTTCGATCGCGTTCATCAACGATTGG
>JACQEA010000119.1 GCA_016200825.1 Chloroflexota bacterium
CTGAACGAGAATCGGATTGACGATGCATTGCAATTCGCGGCAGAGGCGGTGAGATTATCCACGCGCCCGGAAAATTTTTACGGTTCGGGGATGGCGCATCGCGTTTGGGCGGAGACGTTATCGCGAACATCGCCGCCGCGATGGGATCAAGCCAAAGAACATTTGAAAATCAGTCTGGAGATTTTTGAACACGGCGGCGCGTTATTAGAAGCGGCGCGGACGCGCGCGCTGTGGGGCAAACTCGCGCGTGGGCGCGGGATGATGGCTGAAGCGCGCGAACAATGGAGTATCGCGGCACAACAATTTGAATTATCCGGCGCGGCAGTCGAATTGAAACAAATCAAAAGCTGGCACGCGCAATTGCCCGCCAAGTCAGTTCAAACTCTGAAAATCGGTCTTTCAAAATAAGACCATTCGGTTCGACTCAAGGGAGCGGCTAAACGCGCAGAGATCAAATTCTCGTAAAAGAAACAAGTATCATTGTCATGCTGAGTAGATTCGCTTCGCTCACTATAAACTCCGCGAAGCATCTCGTTGACTCATTTGATTTCAAGGTGCATAACAAGATTCTTCGCTCCCGGAGTTTACCCTGAACGCAGTGAAGGGGTCGCTCAGAATGACATTGTAGCTTTTCTTTTCTGGAGAATAAATATCTCTTCAATGTTAGCCACTCCCCGACTCAAAGCTATCTTGATTAAATCACTCTGGCTTTATTCATTCGTGGAAGGAGAAATCATATGCTCAAATGGAAACTGATGCTCTCGACTGTTCCTTTTGCGATCGGCATTGTCGCGTTAGCGTACTTGCGCGCTCAATGGATACCCGGCTTGGTCGAGTTTGCGGATGCCGCACCGCTCGTCACCAGCGCGGCGTTGATCATCGGCTTTATGCTTTCAGGCGTTCTGTCGGACTATAAGGAAAGCGAACGATTGCCCGGTGAAATATCCGCAACACTGCAATTAATGGAAGATCGGATCACCGCGAACGCATCCAATGTGACGGAGAACGAATTGAAGGACGTTCGGAAAAAGCATTTTGCCGTCGTGAACGGGATATCCGAATGGTTCATCAACGCAACCGAGATGGAAAAATGTTTGCAACTCATCAAGGTCTTGAGCGTCAATCCGATTGACTCGCATCTCATTGATGATGCGAACGTATTGCGTCGGCTCTTGATTCGGGTTGATGTGATCCGCCGGACTTCGTTTATTCAATCCGGATACGCGATCTTGGATTTGCTCGTCGGTTCAACGCTCGTTACCTTGATTTTCGCGAATTTCAAAAACCTGTTCCAGCAAATCTTGATCGTCGGATTTCTGGCATTGATTTACATTTATATGATTCGCTTTATTCGCGACATTGACGATCCGTTTGAATACGACGCAAGCGGCGCGGCGGGAGCCGCCGAAGTAGACCTCTTCCCTCTGACCGATTATCGCGCGCGGCTTGAAGCCGCGCAAAATAAATCGCTGTTGAGCCGCATTCGTTCCAAAATGCGAACACTGCGCGTCTCCAGCGATTCGAATTGACGCGCCGAGTCCCGCTATCACCACAACAAAAAAAGTGACGGGCGAATTGCCCGTCACTTGTCGCTTACTAGTTTGCAGTTTTTCTACGTCGTCGAATTACAACACCGCGCGAGATTGACAACCGCGCGGCGGATCGCGGGCGCATCGGCTAAATGATAGATCATGCCGTTGCTATTTTTCTGCGAATGCAAGACGCCTAGATAAACCAAGTCGTTCAATTCTTTTTCAACCGGATGAACTTGACGACCGGTTTTGTTCGCGATGCCGTTCGCGTATTCGCGTGCGGTAGGATTCTCGCCGAAAAAAACCAACACATCCCAACGCATCAAATTTGTCGCGTAGCGTTCGACAAACGTCAGAAACTCGATATCAATTTCTTTAGCTTGGTTCCCGTTCATCGAGAAATGCGCGGAGGAATGAATTGTCCCCGAAACTTGTTGTTCAATCAAAGCGCTTGCTCCGTTTAGATTTACGTTGCCATCCTATCATTGCGTTTGGAGTGGGTCAATAGTACTTACCGCCCTACACGCGCGGCATTCGGCGTTAGACGAACAATATGTGGCGGCAGACCACATTGAGTTTTGGCAAACCATTCCAACGAATCAAGCGTATTACCCAAAGAAACTCTGATTGGTCAGACCAATTGACACCGCCGCTGACTTGATGCTACAATCTGAATTCAGCGGACGCGAAAATCAAAGAGGAGGATGCCCAGCAGAACACTAATTAATTTCTCATCGGCAAAGTTTCACACTCTCTTTGGAGGAGAAGAAATGAAACGCTACAGTTGGCTCGCCGTACTAATCATCGCGATTATTGTTCTCGTTGCAGCGTGCGCGCCTGCACCGACCGCGGTTCCCGTTTCGCCCACCAATCCGCCGGCCGCGCCGCAACCCCCGCCCGCGACCAAAGCGCCTGCGATTACGCGTGGCGGCATTATGCGCTACGGACTCGATTCGGATCTCACGACGATGGATCCGCATATGTCCACCGCCGCGGTTGATCGCCGCGTCTATCAATCCATCTACAATCCACTCGTCCGGCTCGACAAAGATCTCACGCTCAAACCGGAACTCGCAGAAAAATTTGAATTCACCGATCCAACCACCCTCGTTCTAACTTTGCGCAAAGGCGTGAAATTCCAAGACGGCACCGATTTCAACGCCAAAGCCGTCAAAATTAATTTTGATCGGATGCTCAATCCCGACACCAAATCGCCGCGCGCGTCTGATATCGCGACCGTCAAAGAAGCGACCGTCGTTGACGATTACACCGTCAAGATTACGCTCAAGAATCCGGATGCCGCGCTGTTGGCGCAACTTTCCGATCGCGCGGGAATGATTATTTCACCCGCCGCGATTGACAAGTACGGCAAAGACCTCGCGCGCAATCCGGTTGGCACCGGACCATTCAAGTTTGTGGAATGGGTCACCGGCGATCATCTCAGCGTCACAAAATTCGATGGCTATTGGGAAAAGGGTGAAGATGGACAA
This sequence comes from Chloroflexota bacterium, assembly GCA_016200825.1. Classification (GTDB taxonomy): domain Bacteria; phylum Chloroflexota; class Anaerolineae; order UBA4142; family UBA4142; genus JACQEA01. The sequence continues at coordinate 3,023 of JACQEA010000119.1, forward strand.
GCGTTGCCTTATCTCGATGGCGTGAATTACAAACCGGTCACAGACGCGACCGTGCGCCTGAGCAGTCTCAAGACAAACACGCTGGACTTTTTGCAAGCCATCGCGGCAAAAGATGTAGACGCGATGCGCAAACAAAAAGAATTCGTTTATTCCGAAGTGGCCGACCTCGGTTATCAGGGCTATTCACTCAACAACAAGAAACCGCCCTTTGACAAACTCGAAGCGCGACAAGCATTCTCAATGGCAATCGATCGCGATTCGCTCGTCAAAGATGTCCTGTTTGGCACCGGCACAGCGGGTCAGGGACCGATCGCGCCCAATTCGTGGGCGTACGATGCATCGGTCAATTTGTTCAAGCGCGATACCGCCGCAGCAAAAGCGTTACTGCAAAAAGCCGGCTTTACTCTCCCTGTAAAATTCTCCTGCTACGTGACCAACTCGCCGGACGGAATTGTTTTCGGGCAGGCGGTAAAAGATCAATTGGCGGAAGCCGGATTCCAAATGGATATCGAATTGCTCGAGTTCGGCACCGCGCTAGCCAAGTACAACAATTTTGAACACACGTGTTTCCAAGTTGGCTGGAGCGGACGCCCGGATCCGGATGGCAACACGTACGGATTTTTGCACAGCAAAGGCGGATTGAATCGCGATCAATACGCGAACGCCAAAGTAGATGAAGCGCTCGATAAAGCGCGCGCGGTGTACGATCAAGCCGAACGCAAAAAACTTTACACCGACGCGCTCAAATTGGCGGTCAATGAGGTCGCGATCGTTTATCTCTATTGGCCCCTCAACGTCAAAGTTTACTCACCGCGCGTGAATAACTATGTGCATGTCCCTGACGGAATGGATCGTTTCAAATCCGTTTGGTTAGCCAAGGGAACACAGTAGCAGAGAACCAATAGCAAATAGCAGATGGCTGATGGCAACCACCGCAATGCCAATCGCTATCAGCCATCTGCAATCAGCCAACTATGACTCGCTACATCAGTAAACGATTGCTGGCGATGTTGCCCGTGTTGTTCTTGGTGAGTTTTGTAGTCTTTATGCTCCTTCACCTGACACCGGGCGATCCCGCGCTCATTATGCTCGGTGAAGAAGCCACGCCGCAAAATCTCGCCGCGCTCCGGCACGAACTGGGATTAGATCAACCCCTGCCTCTCCAATTTCTTTCTTGGATGGAACATATTGTGCGCGGCGATCTCGGTCGTTCGATTCGCACCCATCAACAAGTATTGGAAGCCATCGTCGAGCGTTTGCCGGTTACAATCGAATTGACCGCGCTTGCGATGTTGATTTCACTGTTCATCGCGTTGCCCACCGGAATTATTTCCGCTACGCGCCGTAATTCTTTTCTCGATTTATTCAGCACGACCGGCGCGCTCTTGGGCATTTCCATGCCCAATTTTTTTCTCGCAATCTTGTTGATTTTTATTTTTGCCGTCACCCTGCGCTGGTTGCCACCGATTGGGTATACGCCGATTCAAAAAGATTTGCTCGAAAATATTCGCGGGATGATTCTGCCCGCGATTACTTTGGGCGCCGCCGCCTCTGCGATTGTCGCGCGACTCACGCGCAGTAGTTTGCTCGAAGTCCTCAGTCAAGATTATGTCCGCACCGCGCAAGCCAAGGGCTTGGCAGAACGCACGATCATTTACACCCACGCGCTTAAAAACGCAATGATTCCCGTGGTCACCATCATCGGCTTACAGATCGGCGCATTGATCGGCGGCGCGGTGATCACGGAAACGATTTTCGTTTTGCCCGGCGTGGGCTCGTTAGTTGTTGACTCGATCTTTCGCCGCGATTATCCGCTCGTGCAAGGCGCAGTGCTATTTATTTCCATCGCCCATCTGTTTGTGAATCTAGTTGTAGATATTCTGTACGCCTTTCTCGATCCGCGCATTCGGTACGCGTAAATTCGCGCTTTGGAATTTCCCATGACGATTCAATCATCTGCCCAATCCCTACCACTCCGCGTGCCGCAACCAATCGCGCGCCCATCCGAACGCGGCGGCGCGCGCGATTTTCTGTCGCGTTTATTGCGCGCGCGCCTCGCGGGCGTTGGTCTGATTATCATCTTCGTTTTCACAACGAGCGCAATTTTTGCCGAAAACGTTTCGCCTTATTCTTCGACCAAAACAACTTTAACGAATCGGCTCAAGCCGCCCAGCGAAAAAAATTTGCTCGGCACGGATGAATTGGGTCGCGATATTCTCAGCCGCGTGATTTACGGCGGACGCGTCTCATTGCAGGTCGGCGTCGTTTCAGTTGGCATCGCTTTGCTGGTCGGCGTGATGCTGGGACTGATCGCGGGTTATTGGAGCAATTCGCTTTTGGATAATGTCATCATGCGCTTGATGGACGCGTTACTTTCTTTTCCCGCGATTGTCCTCGCGCTCGCGATTGTCGCCACGCTGGGCGCGAGCAAAGAAGGCGAAATTCCAAAATCTATTTGGGCGATTGGCATCGTCACGGTCCCGGCGTACGCGCGATTAACGCGCGGGCAAGTGCTAACGGTACGCGAGCGCGAGTACGTCCTCGCCGCGCACACCGTCGGCGCGCCGGATGCGCGCATTATGCTTCGCCACATTTTGCCGAACGTGACCGCGCCGCTGATTGTGCAATCGTCGCTCGGAATCGCTGGCGCGATTCTCACTGAAGCTGCATTATCATTTTTGGGTTTGGGCGTACAACCGCCGACGCCATCGTGGGGTTCGATGTTGAGCGCGGGGCGCGGCTATCTTGATATTGATCCGTGGTTGGTCGTTGGGCCCGGCGCGGCGATTTTTTTGACGGTGCTAGGATTTAATTTCTTGGGCGATGGAATTCGCGATGTGCTTGATCCCACATTGCGGAATGTGTAAAAACGTAGGGGGCAGGTCTAAGACCTGCCCCCTACGTTTTCATCGTTTTACAAAATCCACAATCCCATTCCAACACGCGCTCGGATCATCAGGCCCCTTGTTGTTCGTGGTCACGCGGCCTGCGTTTGGATCGGACAAGGGTTTGCCGGAACTATCGGCAATCCAAATAAAATAATTTCCGGGCGCCGCGCCACTGCCGTTAATCACGTGAATGTAATAGCCGGGATTTTTTCCTTGCGTCCCCGACGTCACGTAATAAATATCTCCCCCGCCCGGCGCGCTGCCCAATGCCACGCGCAC